>SLGN01000153.1 GCA_007123695.1 Verrucomicrobiales bacterium | reverse complement strand
GAACGCGGCAAACCAGCCGTGGCGAGAAAAACGAATAGCAAGACAAAGCGCTTCATGTTATCGAAAGGTAAAGGGAGCGGCCCAGCGGAGACAACGGAGATTGCGGGGATCGCCGGGCTGCAAGGCGGGACCGGGCCGCCGCCGAGATTCCCTTGGCGCTGAGTGCCTGATTTGTCAACCCCGACGGACCGTCGGCTCAATCGTCCGCCTTCCCGAAGGCGCCGAGAACGTAGTCGAGGACCGACTCGACCGCGCCTTCCGAAGCGCCGGGGTAGTGCAGTTCGCACTCCACGCCCACCTCGAGACATCGCTCGCGCAGCTTCAGGCCGAAGTTGGCGCTGTGGGTGGGATCCTTTTCCTCCTGCCCGAGGGCCGGGGGACTGCGGTAGAGGAGGTAGACCGGAGGATCGCCCTCCGAAACCAAGGCGTAGGGCGAGTATTCCGCGATCCAGTCCTGGATCTCGTCGCGCCGGGCGAGGAACTCCTCGAACGGGGAAAGCCCCTTCGCGCGGTCCCCGAAGATGCCGAAGGCGTGACCTCCGTAGGTGCTGTTCGGCGTCCATTCCCGCATCTGCTTGGGATCTAGCGTGGTCTGGGCGCCGGAGACGGCGGCAAAGGCGAGACGGGTCGATTCGCGGGCGATGGGATCCTCGCTCGCGGGGTCGGCGAGATCCTCGCCGAAGGCGAGCCAGAGCGAGGTGCAGGCCCCGGCCGAACCGCCCGCAGCTCCGATGCGATCTTTGTCCAAGCCCCACTCGCCCGCCATGCTGCGCAGGTGCTGCAAGGCCCTCGCCGCGTCGTGGAGCGGGCCCCGCACCGGCGGCTCGACTCCGTCGGCGATGGCCTCGTCGATGAAACGGTATTCGACCGAGGCGACCGAGACGCCCCGCTCCAGCAGCGGCAGCAGCAGCGGCCTCAGCCCGCTGATACGATGGCCGCCGCGCCACCCGCCGCCGTGGATGTAGACAAGGACGGGCGTCGGAGCGTCGGACTCGGCCACCCAGACATGCATCGTCTGCTTGGGATGCGGCCCGTAGGCGACGTCGTAGTGGGTCGGGTCGGGCAGGGGCGGATTCGCCGCGAGGAAGCGTGCCGCCTCCCTTTCGTCGATCTCGCGGACGAAGAGGTTGCGCCACCGGATCTCGCCGCCGTGGGTCTGGAGCATCACCGGACCCCGCTCCGGAAAGGGTTGGGACTTGTCGGGATAGTTCTCGAAGGCGGCCCCGTCGACGACGAGCACGCCGTTCAGGGTGACCCAGGTCCGGGCCCCGATCTGCTTGATTTTAACGGTGTTCCACTCGCCGAAGGGCCGGTCGGCCTTGGCGATCGGATCGCGCCCGAGGGTGCGCGGGGTGTTGTTGAAGAGACCGCCCGAGCCGAGATGGGGACGGCGGTCGGGCTTGGCCGGGTCGAAGACTTGGTTCGGATCCCAGATCTGCACCTGCGGCATGCCCCGCAGATAGATGCCGCTGTCGGCCCCCGGCACGGTCTTGTACTCGATGTGCAGCTCGACATCGCCGAACTCCTCCTCGGTGGTGGCATAGGGCCCGGTGCCGTCGTTGACGAGTTCGCCGTTCTCGACATGCCAGTGGTCGGGGAACTCGGCACGCTGCTCGGCCAGGTTCGCCGCGAGCTTCTCGCCGTCGAGCTTGGCGCTGCGATGGGGATTCCACCCGTACCAGCCCTCCAGATCGCGGCCGTTGAAGATGGCTCGGAAGCCCTCCGGCGGCTCGGGTTCGGCAGCGGGAAGAATCAGGCCGCAGGCGAAGAAAGCGGCAACGAAGAGGGTGACGGCGGCGGGTTTCATGGTCGCGGTTGTTGTCGTGGTTTTGAAAAAGAGTGATCTGGCGGCACTTCGATGCGACGGGGGCGGCGCGGTGTTCGAAAAGGGTAAGGGCGTTCTGACAGCGGCATCACGGCTTCAGCGGCGGCGGGGCGCTCCGCCCGGCATCGCGGACGCTCTCCAGGGCCGGCAGAATCGCGCCTCCGGGCGGCATCAGGACGACCTCGCTGCCGCCGGCGAGGATTTCCCTCGTCTCCAGCACGCTGAAAAGGGCATCGACCACCTCGGGATCGCGCCCGATCTCGCGCAGGGCGTCGCCGACGAGCCTGGGACGCACCGCATCCGCCTTGGCGAACTCGATGGAGGCCTCGCGGTCGGCCCGCGACTTGATGATGTCGACCTGGTTGTCGCCCGCCTGCCGGATCGCCGAGGTCACCTGCCGCAGCCGGTTGACCACTTTCTGCTCGATCTGGTGGATCATGGCCTGGTCGCGGAAATGGACCTTCCGGATGTAGACCGAGCCGAGGCTGTAGCCCCAGTTCTCGGACTTGGGAGAAACCTCGCAGCGCACCTCCCGGCTCATGTGGTGGCGGTTCTGCATCATGCTGTCGAGGGGCATGTTGCTGAGGCTGCGCACCGTCGTGTTGGTGACGTTGGCCATCAGCGAGCCCTCAGGGTCGGTGTTTTCGAAGAGAAAGGCAACCGGATCGCTCACCCGCATCTCGTACCAGACGCCGATGCCGACGGGGGTGCCCTCTTCGGAATTGACGGCGCGGCTGCGCAGATAGCGCTGGTCGAGCCGCAGGTCGAGGGTGTGCACCTTTCCGAAAAAGGGCACCAGGAGGACGCGGAGCCCGAGCTTCAGCGGCGTGATGTGCAGACCCGGCTCGTAGATCACCCCGAGGACCTTTCCGAAGAGGACGAAGACCTTGCAGCGGCATTCGTCCACGGTGGTGAACCAGCAGAAGCTCTTGATGATTCCGAGCAGGATGGGCAGGCCGATGAGCAGGCCGAAGAAGGCGGCGGCGGCGCCGAAGAGAAAAGCGTTCATTTCGAAAGGGAGGCGTTGTCGACGATGACCCGGCGGGCGTTGCGGAAAAGCTGGAGACGGACGTTGCGAAGGTAGGACAAGAGGGCGGCGGGTTCGCCGTTCTGCTTCAGCGAGGCAAGCTCGCCGGCGACGCGCACGAGCGGTTCGACCTCGGCCTGGACGCGCATGGTCTGGATCTCGACGGCGCGCTTCGACTGCTCGATCCTCTGGTCCGCCTCGGCCTGGGCGAGGCTGATGTCGGCCGAGACCTCGTTGTGGGCCGTGTTGATCGCGGCGAGAGCGGAATCGATGTCGGATGGCGGATCGATGCCGGTGATGAGGGATGCGTCCAGCTCGATGCCGTAGCGGGCCGAGGAACCGAGGCACTCGCGGTTCATCTGCTCGTTGAGTTCGTTGAGGTTCTTGCGGAGATCGTTGATCGACACGCCTTCCAACTGGGCCCCGTCGCCGTCGATGATAGCGCTCTCGATGCCGTCGATCGGCTCGATGCCGATGCCCTCGCTGTTCCTGACTTCGAAGTTCGCGATGCGCTCGCGCAGAATCGAGACGAAGTAGCCCATGATGTGGGCGACCGGACTCTTCACCCCGAAGAGGTAGGCGTAGAGGTTGTGTTCCGACACTTTGAAGCGGAGCTGCCCGGTGACGCCGATGTTGAGCTGGTCCTTGGTCACCGCCTCCAGCACGGTCCAGTTCTTGTTCACCCTCGGGTCTTCGGGGTCGTAGGCGATGCTCGCGGTCTCGATGGCGATGCTGACCTTGTGGACCTTCTGCCAGGGCATCTTGATGTAGGGGCCGCCCGGACCGACGACGCGGACCTGAGGGTAGAAGTAGCGCGACCGGTGGTCCTCGCCGAGATGTTCCGAAATCGGCAGGTCCAGAGTCGTCCGTCCCTTGATCCGCTGCGCCCGCCCGAAGGTGGTGACGACGGCGCGCTCGTTCTGCTCGACGGTGTAGAAACCGGTGAGGACGCAGCGAACCACGAACCAAGCTCCGGCGCCAAGGATAAATCCGATGATTCCCATGATGCGGCAGCATGGACCGGAAGCGGACCGCTCCACAAGAGAAATCTGCGCGAATTTTTCGGCACCACGCCTCCCGTGGCAAATCCGCAGCGCCACCCAGGGGCTAGGAGGCTGCGGGACCAGCGCCGCCCGGGGGCCGGCGGCTGCGGGCTAGCGGTAGCTCTCCTGCATCTCGCGGAGATGGCCGCGGATCGCGAGCTTGCGCGCGCTGCTCATGCGGTCGATGAAGAGCCGCCCGAAGAGGTGGTCGGTCTCGTGCTGGATAGCGCGGCTGAGCAGGCCGTCCGCCTCGATCACGAGAGTCTCGCCCGCAAGAGTCTCGACGGTGGCGACCACCTCGGACGGGCGAAGAATCTCGCCGCGCAGATCGGGAAAGGAGAGGCAGCCCTCGTTTTCTCTCTCCTTCGGTCCGCGCAGCTTCAGCGAGGGATTGGCGAAAACGAGCGGGCAGATCTCGGCCAGCTTGCGGGCCTCGCCGTTGACCCGGCAGTAGGTCACGCAGTCCTCGTCGTGCGAAACATCGACGACCGCGAGCTGCAAGGCCACGCCGACCTGCTGCGCGGCGAGACCGACGCCCTGGGCGTCGTACATGGTCTCGACGAGGTCGTCGGCAAGACGGCGGATCTCGTCGTCGACAGTCTCGACGCGGGCGCCGGACTTGCGGAGAACGGGGTCAGGGTAGTGAACGATGGGACGGATCATGCCTCGTTTGGTCTCGCCCCCCGGTTTGCTGCAGCGGGGACGAAGATCGCAAACATCGCCGGGTTTCCCCGTTTCGCCAAGAGGGACTTGCGCGGAATCCGCAGATGCGGACGCCAGGGCTCACCCTGATTTGCCAGGAAGTCCGAACGGGGCGAAGATCGGAGGTCCATGCGTCTTCGCCCCCTCCACGGAACCGGCCTTTTCGTCTCCGCCCTCGGTCTCGGCACCGTCAAGTTCGGCCGGAACCGCCAGGTCAAATATCCCACGCCATTCGACCTGCCCGGCGATGGCGAGATCCTCGGCCTGCTCGACCTGGCCCGCGAAGAAGGCATCTGCCTGCTCGACACCGCGCCGGCCTACGGCACCAGCGAAGAACGGCTCGGCAAACTCCTCGGACAGCGCCGCGACGAATGGGTCCTCGTCTCGAAGGCGGGCGAGGATTTCTCCGGCGCCTCATCGAGCTTCGACTTCTCCCCCGGCGCGATCACCGCCAGCGTGGAACGCAGCCTCGCGAGGCTGAGGACCGACCGCATCGACTGTCTCCTGCTCCATTCCGACGGAAACGACCTCGACGTGCTCGACCGATCCGGAGCGGTCGAGGCGCTCCTCGCGCTAAAGGCCGCCGGCAAGATCCTGGCCGCCGGGATCTCGACGAAGACCGTGGCGGGCGGTCTCCGCGCCGTGGAGCTCGGCCTCGACGCCGTCATGGTCACCTACAATCCGTGGCAGCGGGAGGAGGAACCGGTCCTCGACGCGGCTCTTGAGGCGGGTACCACCGTCTTTCTGAAAAAGGCGCTCGGCAGCGGATGGCTCGGCGGGGCGGAGTCCCCGGCAGATGCCGTGGCGACGTCCCTGCGCTTCGTCTTTTCCCATCCGGCCGTTTCCGCCGCAGTCGTCGGCACGGTCAACGCCGCGCATCTGCGCGCAAACTGCCGCGCCCTGCCTCCCGAGGTGGGCGGGATTTGAAATTCCTTCAAATTTCGGCTTGGTCCGGCCGCCGGAATGCGCGACCTTCCCGGGACGTGTCCTCCCTACCCGGTTCAAATTCTGTCTTCTTCGACAGCCACATGCACACGCCCCTCTGCAAGCACGCCGAGGGACACCCCATCCTCTACATGGAACACGGGGTCGCGAACGGACTCGCCGGCATCGTCATGACCTGCCACAGCCCCATGCCGAACGGCTTTTCGAGCCGGGTGCGCATGGCGCCCGAGCAGTTCGACGACTACGTCGCGATGGTGGACGAGGCCACCGAGGCCGCCCCTCCGGGCTTCGAGGTGCTCCTCGGTCTCGAAAGCGACTTCTTCCCCGGCATGGAGCCCTGGCTGCGGGAGCTGCACGAGCGGGCCGACTTCCACTACATCCTCGGCTCGGTCCACTGGCACATTCCCGAATACATCGACGCTTTCTGGCGGGGCGACCCCTTCTCCTTCCAGCGCCAGTACTTCGACCACCTCGCCGAATCGGCCGAGAGCGGCCTCTTCGACTGCCTCGCCCACCCCGACCTGGTCAAGAACGCGAGCCCGACGGAATGGCGGCTCGAGCGCATCCTCCCCTTCATCGAGCGGTCGCTCGACCGCATCGCGGAGACCGGCGTGGCCATGGAGCTGAATACCTCGGGGCTCAACAAATCCTTTCCTGAAATGAATCCGGGACCCGAAATCCTTGCCCTGATGGCCGAGCGCGGCATCTCCGTCGTTATCGGATCAGATTCCCACACCCCCTTGCGGGTCGCCGACGGTTTCCATGCCGCGCTCGACACCCTCGAGGAAGCCGGCTACGGAGCGGTCTCCCTTTTCCGCAACCGCGAGCGCCGCGAAATCGCGATCGCGGACGCTCGTCCGGGCAGGGCCATGGCGGAACAGGCCTGCGGCAGGGCCGCCTATTTCCGGTGAGGCGCGGCGCGCCTGGCAACGGACATCACGAGTCCGCGAACGGGAAATGCCCTACCACGCGTTTTCGATGTCGCCGATCTCGCGGGCCAGATTGGTCATCCGGTGGACCTCGCGACGGTAGCCGACCTCGTCGTTCTGGAGGTAGAACTCGTCGCGACGGACGCGGCACTCCTCCAACTGCATGCGCAGAGCCTCGACGAGAGCGAGTTCCTCCTTGCTCGGACGCCGGGGCCCGGCGGGAACCGACTCTTCCTCGAGATCACCGCGCCCGGAAGCCTCGGGTAGGGATGCTGGAGGCTCCCCCGGATCGTGGGGAGAAGGCGGCG
>SLGN01000611.1 GCA_007123695.1 Verrucomicrobiales bacterium | reverse complement strand
GTGGCGTCGGAGTCCGAGCCGACAGAACGGGCCGAGGTCGGCTGCACGGCGCGGACGCGGTCGGGGAAGAGCCACGCGTTTCCGTGGACCAGCGCCTGCACCGAATCGCGGTCGGCGACGACGCGGTCGAGGAACTGCGTCAGCCGGTGGTGGATGCGGTTGCTGGTGAGCTGGGTGGGCAGGGCGAAATAAAGCCCCCGCTCGCCGCCCTCGGTCCAGCGGCGGTAGGCGGCGGCGAGGGCGGCCTCGGTCTTGCCCATCCCCATCGGAGCCTCGACGAGGTAGAGTCCGGGACCGTCGGCGCTATCCACCAGCGCGCTTTGCAGCGGGCGCGGAGCGAGGGTGGCACCGTCGGGCAGAGGGTCGAAGAGATCGCCGAAGCTGAGGTCTGGCGCCACAGCGCTGCGATGCCAGCCGAGTTCGGAAACCGCGCTCTCCGCGGCGGCTTGGGCTCGTTCGGGAGTCCAGACGTCGCTAAGTTCGCCGGATGCAGTCAGGGGAAACCACTCCGTGTTCGATCCGATTTTTTTCCCCGGGATTCGCCACGGGGCGCCCCCCTCAATCCACCTCGCGCCCGAGCTTGCGCATCATGTCGCGGTAGAGGCGTTCGATGGCTTCCTCGGGCGACTCCATCATCAGGCTCTCGCGGATCTTGCTGGCGTAGAGGCCGAAGGCGAAGGGCGAGACGGCGGGCACGTCGACGAGCTGCCACTCCATCGAGGCGGCTTCGCCGAGGAAGGCGACGGCGCGGTCGAGGTCGAGGAAGGTGTGCTTGGCCTCGTGGACCGCCTGCTCGAGGAGGGGGTGGTCGGGCTCGTGCTTGGAAAGGACTTGGTGGAGGATCTCGGCGCTCCAGCGGATCTGGCGGGCGTTGCGCTCGCCGCCGGGCAGGTTGCGGGGCACCATGAGGCCGGTCTGGGCGACGCCGGAGAACTGCCATTTCACAAGCTGCGAATCGACGAGGGACTCGTGCAGGGCCTCGGCGGCGCCCTCGGGGGAAAGCAGCTCGCGCCACTCGTCGATGCCGAGGTCCTGGAAGCTGCGCAGGGTCAGGAGAAAGCCGTAGTCGTCGACGGTGGCGAGGGCGTTGCCTCCGACGGCGTCCTTGAGTCGCTTTGTCAGGATGCGGGAAAGGGCGTCGTTGGCGCTGCGGCCGATGAGGCTGTGGAAGAAGAAAAGAACGCGGTCCTCGTCCTCGGCGCCTCCGGCGCCCCCGCCGTCGGCCTCGGGCACATGGCGCTCGATGAGGAAGAGGCGCTCGGTCGGGACGAGGGAGACGAGGGCCTGGCTGGCGAAATGGTCGAGGACGGCTTCGGCGTTGCTGCGCGAGACCGACCATTCCTCGACGAGCCAGTCGGCCACGTCGTCGGGCGTCTCGCCGCGGCGGTGGAAGCGGTCGTCGATCTCGGTGCGGAGGGCGGCGACGGCGCGGGCCATGCCGGTGGCGAGCGGCAGCTTGTCGGCGTTCCAGCTCGGCACGGTGGGGAGCCGGCCCTTCGCGTCCTCGACGACGACCTCGGCGGGGGAGCTCTCGACGAGCTTCACGGTGCGGCCGGCGAGCACGAAGACGTCGCCGGGCCTGAGGCCCTTGACGAAGCGCTCCTCGACCGACCCGAGGCGGCGGCGGCGGTTGAGGGTGACCTTGACCATGCCGTCGGCGTGGATGGTCCCGACGTTGGCGAGGTAGTCGCGCTCGACCTTTTTCGACACGGTGTGGTAGCGGCCGTCGCGCTCCTCGATCTTGCCGAAGGTCTCGCGGTACTGTCCGCGCAGGGAGCGGCCGCCGCCCTCGAGGTAGTCGACGAGCCGCTCGAGGGTCTCGCGCCGCAGGTTGCGGAAGGGATGGGCCGCCCGCAGCGTCTCCAGCGCTTCATCGAGGGTGAAGCCCCCGTCCATGGCCATGCCGACGAGGTGCTGCACGACGACGTCGGGGGCGAAGTCGAGGATGCGCACGGGGTCGAGGCGGCGCTCGTGGGCGAGGCGGGCGCAGACGACGCATTCGACGAGGTCGTTGATGTTGGTCGCGACGAGGACGCCGTGGCTGGTGCGGTGGACGGAATGGCCGGACCGCCCGACGCGCTGGAGGGCGCGGGAGATGCCCTTGGGCGTGCTCACCATCACGACGGTGTCGATGTGGCCGATGTCGATGCCGAGTTCGAGGCTGGTGGAGCAGACCACGGCGCGCAGTTGCCCTTCCTTGAGCCGGTCCTCGACCTCCTGCCGCAGGTCGCGGTCGAGTGAGGAATGGTGGCATTCGATGGCGTCGGCGAGCCGGGGCAGGGCGAGCTTGAGCCGGTGGGCGATGCGCTCGGCCCCCGAGCGGGTGTTGGTGAAGAGCAGGGTGGTGCCCTTGCGCTCGACGAGCGCGGCCATGTCCGAGACCATGCGCGAGGCGGTGTAGCCGGCGGGCGGGTAGGCGCGCTTGCGGATGGGGGTCATCACCTCGATGCGGGCAGCGCGGCCGGTCGCGACCTCGTGGATGGCGGGGCGCGGCCCGGAGCCGCCGAGGAAGTCGGCCACGGTTTCGAGCGGGGCGACGGTGGCGGAGAGTCCGATGCGGCAGAGCGGCGGAGGCGGCGGGCCCTCCGGGGCGCGGAGGCGGCGGAGGCGCTCGAGCCGCTCGAGGGAGACGGAGAGGTGGACGCCGCGCTTGCTTTCGGCGAGGGCGTGCAGCTCGTCGACGACGACATGGTCGCAGCGGGCGAGGGCCTCGCGGAAGCCGGCCTGGGGCAGCAGGATGGCGAGGCTCTCGGGCGTGGTCACGAGAAAGTGCGGCGGCTTTTTCCGCTGGCGCTGGCGCTCCGCCGCGGGCGTGTCGCCGGTGCGCAGGCCGATGCGGACCTGCCCGTCGAGACCGAGGCCGGCGAGGGGTTCCTGCAAGTTCTTGCGGATGTCGTAGGCGAGGGCGCGCAGAGGCGACACGTAGAGGCAGCGGATGCCGTCGGGGCCGAGGCGGTCTTCGTCGCGCTCGCGGACGAGGCGGTCGAGGATGCCGAGGAAGCCCGCGAGGGTCTTGCCCGAACCGGTCGGCGAGGAGAGCAGCACGGAGCGCCCCGCCGCGATGTCCGGCAGGCAGAGGCGCTGGCCTTCGGTCGGCTCGCCGTAGGTGCGGCGGAACCACGCGCCCGTGGTCGGGGCGAGGCAGTCGAAGAAGCTACGGTCGGGTTCCACCCCCTCGGATACGCGCGGGCCCGCCGATGCGGGCGCGGCGGCCTTTTCACTCCTGCTTCAGCTCGACGATCGCGAGGTCCTTGTACTGGACGAGGGCGGTGGCGTTGCCGTGGATCTGCACGGCGATGATGCCGGTCTCGTCGATCCCCTCGTCCTCCTCGGTGTAGTCGACGGTCTGCACGCCGTTGAGCCACAGCTGGATGCGCGGTCCCTCGGCCCGGATGCGGTATTCGTTCCATTCGCCGAGCGGTTTCTCGACCGTGGCGAGGACCTCGGGGGAGGGCTTGGCGAGCATGCGCTTGCGGCGGCTTTCGTCGTAGAGGGCGCCGTCGGTGCCGGCCCCGAGGTCGGCCTGGTAGCCGATGACTTCGTGGTGGTCGGGGATGCGCTTGGAGCGGAACTGGACGCCTCCGTTGACGAAGCCCTCGGTCCCGAGCAGGCGCCATTTCAGGGTCAACTCGAAGTCGCCGTATTCCTTGACGGTGGCGAGGAAGTTGTTCTTCTCCTGCCGCTTCTCGAGGGAGCCGGCGGTGAGGGCGCCGTCTTCGATCCGCCAGACTGTGCCGATGTCGCCCTCCCAGCCCTCGAAGGTCTCGCCGTCGAAGATGGGGACGGGCTCGGCGGCGGCGGGGAGAGCGGCGACGAAGGCGAGGGCAGTGGCGAGTGCGGTGGCGAGGGACAGTTTCATCGGCTCCAAGGAAAGCAGGTCCGGGGAGCGCTGTCCAGAGGGAAGCCGGGGCGATTCAGGCGACGACGGCGGTCGGCTTGGACTTCCCGGCGGCTTCGTAGGCTTCGGCGATGGCGTTCCGCACGTCGGAGAGGGAGATGGGCTTCGCGACGAATCCGTTCATGCCACCGGCGGTGCAGTTCTCCCGCACGCCGGCGAGGGCGTGGCCGGTCATGGCGATGATGACGGGCTGCCGGGACAGGCTGAAGTTCTGCCGGATCGCCTCGGTCGCTTCGATCCCGCCCATCACGGGCATTTGAAGGTCCATGAAGACGAGGTCGATGTCGCCCTGGGCGACGCGCTCGACCCCCTTGCGGCCATTGTTCGCGAATTCGATGCCCGTGTAGCCGAGCTTTTCGAGCACCATTCCGGCGATCTTCTGATTCATCATGACGTCCTCGACGATCAGGATCTTCGCCGGAAAGCTCTTGGCGAAGTCGCTGCCGCGGGGACGGCCCGGCTCCGCGCTGTCCGCGAAGGGGATTTCGCTCACCTCGATGCCCTGGCCCCGCTGGACCACAAAAAGGGCGTCGCGGAAGAGCTTCAGTTCGGACACGGGTTTGTAGAGGGTCCGGATCAGGGGGTGCTCGGAGTCGTCGACGCGGAAGCCGCCCTCGCCGATCGAGGCGAGGAAGATCGCGGGAATGCGCCGGGCCGTGAGCAGTTCGGCGAACTTCCTCGACGCGGTCTCGGTGGGCAGGGCGAGGGGGTCGGCGACGACGAGGTCGGGGCGGAAATCGGCGATCTTGGCGGTGACGCCCTCGTCGAGGCTGGGCGCCAGGTGGGTCTGCATCTGCCAGGATTCGCAGTAGGTCTGCACCAGGGAGGCGAGGGAGAAATTCTTCGCGAGCACGACGCAGGTCTTGCCGTGGAGGGGCTTTTGGTTTTCGGCAAGGTGCTGGGGCTTGGCCGCGCCTTGCTGGGGTACCTCTCGGAAAGGGAGTTCGAAGAAGAAGTCGGAGCCCTTTCCGACTTCGCTGCTGACCGAGAGAGTGCCGCCAAAGGACTCGCACAGCTTCCGGCTGATGGCGAGGCCGAGGCCGGTGCCTCCGAACTTGCGGGTGGTCGAGGCGTCCGCCTGGGTGAAGGCCTCGAAGATGCGCTCCTGATGCTCCGGCGCGATCCCGATGCCGGTGTCGCGGACGCTGAACCGGATCAGCGATTCGCTCCCCGACTTCGTCTCCCGCGCGGAAAGCTTGAGCGTGATGACGATTTCCCCCGTGTTGGTGAACTTGAGGGCGTTTCCGACGAGGTTCACGAGGACCTGCTTGAGGCGCTCGCGGTCGCCGTAGATGAGGCCGGGGATGCGGCGGTCCACGAAGTAGATCAGCTCCAGCCTGCTCTCGGCCGCGTAGTAGGCGAACATCTCGATGGTCTCCTCGATGAGATCGACGATGTCGAGCGGCTCGTGCTCGAGCTCCATCTTGTCGGACTCCAGCTTGGAGAAGTCGAGGACGTCGTTGATGAGGTGCACGAGCGACTGCCCGCTGGAGCGCATGATCTGGACGAGTTCGCGCTGCTCGTTGGTCAGCACCGTTTCCATGAGCAGGCTGGTCGTGCCGATGATGCCGTTCATCGGTGTCCGGATCTCGTGGCTCATGTTCGCGAGGAAGTCGGACTTTGCCTCCTTGGCGACCTCGGCCTGGCGTTTCGCGATCTTGATCTCGTTGATCGATTCGTGGAACTGGTCGGTGGTGCGGCGCAGGCTCTCGGCCATGGCGTTGAAGGAGGCGTGGACGCGCTCGATCTCGGGCGGCCCGGCCTCGGGCAGGCGATAGTCGTAGCGGCCCTCGGTCACGGTGTCCATGCCCCCGGCAAGCCCCTCGAGACGCTTGGTGAACCAAGAGCCCATGAAGATGAGCGAGGCGAGCAGTGGAACGATGCCGAGCAGTGGAAGGAAATGGCGCAGCTCCATCACCTGGGTGAAGGCGAGATGGCGCGGGCTCACCCTAGTTTGGACGATGGCGTAGAGGGACTGTCCCGCGACGGTCACAGGAAATCCCGCTCCGATCGTCGGCGGCGTCCCTGTTCCGAGGAGGGTGCCCAGTCCGGTCGAGGCCCCGGAGATTCCCGACTCGTCGCCGGGGAATCCCTCGACCACGGCGTGGTTCCTCGACAGCGTTTCGGAAGTAAGGTGCTTGAGCAGATCGTCGTCCTCCGCTGCGGGAAATTCGCCCATGTAGTGGTCGAAGAGGCGCTCGAGCGGCGGGTTGCCCCGGGTTTTGTGGAAGATGGTCACCCGAGCTTCCGGAGCGTCTCCCCAGGCGCGGTTGATGCGGTGGAGAAAGCCGCGGACCTCCTCGGGCGCTTCGTCGTCGCCCAGGGCCATCGAGGCGATCGATTCCGTGGTAAGACGCTGGGAAAAGGCCGCCGCCTTCGCCGAGAAGTCGGACACGATTTCCTGCCTCGTGCGCTGGACTTCCTGGAGGTAGGAAATGCCCAGACCGAGCGCAGCGCCAATCGCGGCAGTGGCGAGACTGCCGACGAGAAGCATGAAGCCGAGGGATGCCTTGACGGAGCGCATAACAAGGAAGTTCGACGGAAGACTACGGAAATGCAAATAATTTCCATAAATTACATAGAATTAAAAATATTGGTGCCCCCTCTGTTGCCCCGCCGAGGATTCATCTTGCCCGCCGTCCAGTTCGGTTGTAAGCTCCTACCCGCCTGTTTTATGGCATTCGCTCGGTTAGCTCAGCGGTAGAGCACCTGCTTCACACGCAGGGGGTCACTGGTTCGAACCCAGTATCGAGCATTGCCAAGATCGCGGCGGAGCCGTCGAGGATCGGTTTCTGATACCGCCTCGCCAAGCCGCCAGCCAATGAAGACGCCTTCCCGATCCGCCTCCGCCAAGAAACGTGGCAACCAGAACGGCACGAAGCAGGT
>SLGN01000158.1 GCA_007123695.1 Verrucomicrobiales bacterium | reverse complement strand
GTCCGCTGCCTCGACGAAGAGGAGATCGAGCGGCGGGTCGGCAGTCTCCGGGAGTGCTTCGGCAGCCGCCACCCCGACCTCGACGACGCCTGGCTGCGGCACTACGGACAAATCAAGCACCGCCTCCACTACGAGTCCTCGCTCAGCGACGCCCGGCGGCTCTATCTGGGCGCCCTCTGCTCCGGGGAGTACGCGCTCGAGTCCGCCGCCCTCTTCAACCCCTCGATCGTGCCGCACCCGGACCAGTCGGGACTCCCTCCCGGCGTCCTGCGCTTCGTCCTCAGCCTCCGCGCCACCGGCGAGGGGCACATCTCCTCGATCGAGTTCCGCACCGGCCGGATCGACGCCGACGGCGCGGTCTCGGTCGAGCCGCCCCCGAGGCACGTCCGGGCTCCCCATCCCCATCCCGACCCCACCTTCCGCCGATCCTCCTTCCTCAGGAAGCTTCGCGAAATGGAGTCCCTCACCCCCTTCGCCCAAGGCTTGATGGACTCGCTCGGCGACGTCTTCACCCGCAGCCAGCTCGACGAGGCCCTGAGCGCCGCCGACGGATCGACGCGCGGCGGACAGCCCGTGTGCCGCCGGACTGCGGAATGCCTCCACTGGCTCGCCGAGGTCAACTACCAGGTGCGCTTCGCCCGGGACCTGCCCCTTTCCGAACGCGTCATCTTCCCCGTCTCCTCCACCGAGAGCAACGGCATGGAGGACGCCCGCTTCGTCCGCTTCGTCGAGGACGACGGCACCGTCACCTACTACGCCACCTACACCGCCTACAACGGGCGCAGCATCCTCCCCCAACTGCTGGAGACCCCGGACTTCCACGACTTCCGGGCCTCCTCGCTGAACGGCGCCGGCGTGCGCAACAAGGGGATGGCCCTCTTCCCCCGGCGCGTCGGCGGGCGCTTCGCGATGATCTCGCGCCAGGACGACGAGAACCTCTACCTCATGACCTCCGAGGACATACACACCTGGGAGGACGCCGTCCTGCTGCGCCGGCCGCGCGAGGAGTGGGAGGCGGTCAAGATCGGCAACTGCGGCTCGCCCGTCGAGACCGCCGCCGGCTGGCTCGTGATCACCCACGGCGTCGGGGCGATGCGCCGCTACTGCATCGGCGCGATGCTCCTCGACCTCGAAGACCCCTCGCACGTCCTCGGGCACCTCGAGCTGCCTCTCGTCGAGCCGCCAGAGCCGCAGCGAGACGGCTACGTCCCCAACGTCGTCTACTCCTGCGGCGCGCTCGTCCACGCCGGCCGCCTCGTGCTGCCCTACGGGCTCAACGACACGACCACCACCTTCGCCACCTTCGACCTGCAGGAGCTCCTCGCGGCGCTCGATCCCCGGCAGGGCTGAGCTTCCCGCACCTTCCGATCCTTTCCACGGACCCCGGCATGTGGCCGGCCCGACCACCGCACCCCCCACCCCGACACCATCATGGGCGACAAATCCCCGAAATCGAAGCAGAAGAACCAGAGCCAGAAGCAGAGCAAGGACGACGCCCGCGCGACGGCCAAGCAGAAGCAAATCGACGCCAAGCAGGGGGCCTTCGCAAAGGCGAACCCGAAGAAGAAGTAGCGCCGCCGACCGGGTCTCCGGCTCGCGGCCCCGCTCAAGCGGCGCCGTTCGGGAGATCGTCGGCGCCGGAAGGCCGGTCCGCTCCCTGCTTCCCCGCCGTATCCCCGCGTGCTTCCTTTTCGAGGCGCTGCTGGGTTGCCACTTCGCGGGCGAAGACGGCGTAGGCGACGAGAGCAAGGCAAAGGCCAAGAGGGAGGATCGAGCAGGATGGGCGGGGTCGTGTGTTCATGGGCTGATATTCTCAGGGCAACGGAGCCGTTCCTGAGGCGAGAGCCTGAACGGGGCCGTCCTCGAAAGGCTAAAGATGATGAACATCGATAATACGAAATTCCTTTCTCCCCCCCTCGGCTCTCTTTCCGCCCGAGGCCCGTGGTCGGAGGGGGATTCAAACCTGAGCGCTCCCGGCCTCCCTTGGTCCCATCTGACGATGCGCGAACGGAGCGAGTGGAAAAAAAAGGGGAGGAAGGGTCGCTTGATCCATGCGCTCAAGTCAACGATTTTCTGGCGGTTTCCCCGATGGTCACCGCTTGGCCTTGGAGTTGTCCGCTTTGGCCCGTTCCCTTCCAAGAAGTCGCTCGGCATTCGCCACGTCCGCTTTTCGGCGGTCGAGTTCCTCTTGGGTTCCGAACCCAGCCTCGAAGCGGGTCCGGGCTTGCTCCAATTGACGGATCGCTCCCTCCCGCAAAGAGCGGGCGGCGGCGACGCGGTCGCCAGTCAGGGTCAGCTCGGACCATTGAAAGTTGGTCTCGGCTTCGATCAGGGCGCGCTCATCGACCAAGCCTTCTTCGAATAGGGAACGAGTGCGATCAAGTTCGGCTCTTGCGGCTTCTACGCTGCCCAAGTTGGGATCGTCGTCCATGCCGGGCTTGGCGGTCGAGTCTGTCTCGCCGAAGCCGCCGTCGAACTCCGAAACTGAACGAGCTTCGGGCTTCTTCGGAAAGAGCAACGAGACCAGCACCGACGCGTAGCTGGCAACGACGAGGGCGGCCACTGTTCCGACGAGAACCAAGACGAAGCCCGGCACCTGGCGGCGAGGCCCTGCGCTCTCCGGTCGGGAGCTTCTCCACAGGACCGAGCCCGCCCACGGCAGCAGGACCGCCCCCAGCACGACCAGAGGGAGCGCAACCGCTTCGATCGCACCGGGTGGCCATCCGTCCGGTCGCGAAAGCGCTTGCACCACGCCGACCGTCCCTAGAAACGCGAATGACACGAAGAGGCCGAAGGCGGCGATCGCGAACCCGCGCCGCCTGGCCGGGGAGGATTCGCGGGAAAGGAAGCCCGACGTCCACAAGGCCCCGCCCAGTAGGGAGAGGAGGATGAGCAGCTCGAAGACTCCGAGTAGCCCGCGCAGCCCCAGCACGACGACACCCAGGCCGAGGCTGGCCAGGGTGACTCCAGCGGCAAGGCGGACCTTTGCCTCGTCCTGTGGGGCGGCCTTGCCCGCTGCTGCGTCGTTGGATTCCACCGCTTCCCCTCCCAATTCCGCCGCCGCCTCGACCTCGCTGCGGAACTCGGAGGCGGTGGCGAAGCGCTTCTCTGGCTCGTGCTCCAAGGCTTTCAACACGATCTCGTCGATGCGGATGTCCACCTGCACTCGCCTCGAAGGGGCCTCGATCTCTCCCTTGGGCGTCTCGCCGGTCAGCATCTCGTAGAGCACCGCCCCGAGACTGTAGATGTCGGCGCGGTGGTCGGCGGTGCCTCTGGTCTGCTCCGGAGCGGCGTAGTCGGGGGTGCCTTGGGGAAGCGAGGCGGGAGCCCCGGCCTGCGCCTGGTCGGGGCCGCCCGAATCGCCGTCCTCGAGGCGGAGGATCTTCGCGATGCCGAAGTCGGCGATCTTCACCGTGCCCGCCTTGTCGAGGAGCAGGTTCTCGGGCTTGATGTCGCGGTGGACGATGCCGTGGTCGTGGGCGCATTGCAGAGCGTCGCACACCGGCGGCACGATGCCGAGGGCTTCTTCGGGAGTGAGGCGCTTGGCGTGCAGGAGCTGCCGCAAGTTCACCCCGTCGACGAACTCCATCACGAGATACCAGTGCCCACCCGCCTCGCCGTAGTCGTAGACGGCGACGATGTTCGGATGGCTCAGGGCGGCCAGCGCTTTGGCCTCCCGGGCGAAGCGCTCGGCGAAACTCGGGTCGCCCGAGCGCTCCGGAGCCAGCAGCTTGATCGCCACGAGCCGGTCGAGCGATTTCTGTCTCGCCTTGTAGACCACGCCCATCCCGCCGCGGCCGAGACACTCCAGCATCTCGAACTGCGGAAAGTGCGGGGCGAGTTCCTCGGGGGCCAGAGGAGCTGCGGGGGCGAGCATCTCCGGTGAGTCGCCGTCGCCGGTAGGCCGGGTCGGCGCGACGACCTGCGCCATGAGACCGCGGGCGAAGTCGGTCGGGACCGTCCCTTCGGTCGGGCTGGCGTCGCCGCGGGGGGAGGCCTTCGAGGTCGGATCGGTGGATGGGGTGGGCTTTTCCATGCTCTTTCCTGACTCGTCTCCGTCGAAACCAAACCGAAAAATCTTATCTCCCGAGCGCTGCGAAGAGGGCCTCCATTTCCTCCTGCACCTGGGCGGGATCGGCGAGGGTGCCCGCGATCTCCTCCTGCACGCAGCGCCGGGGGCGCTTGCGCATCCGGTGGACCGCCATGCGCAGGGCATCGTAGCCCATCTCCAGCTCCTCCGCGAGGGCGGTCATCGCGCCGCGATCCGCCTGGCCGCCGAGCAGGGGCAGCAGCGCTTCGAAGAACGCGCTCTCGTCGGCGGCAGCGTATTCGGCCCGCAGGACCCCGGTCGCCCGGACCATGACCGTCACCGCCCACTGTCGGTCGAACTCGGCGTCGGGGCTCCTGGTCTCGGCAGGGATCGATTCGAGGGCCTCGAGGCCACCGGTGGTGTTCGCCGAGACCCTGGCCCAGCCGCCGCCCCGCTTTTGCCGCGACTCGCGTTCGCGCTGGTGCGAGACGAAATGCTTCACCGCGCCGAGCAAGTAGGAGCGAAAGCGCCCGCGCAGGGGATCGACCGACCCGATCGCCCCGCCCTCCAGCAATCTCTCGAAGAAGGCGTGCGCCGTCTCGCGGGCGGCGTCCCCGTCGCGCAGGACGCAGCGCAGGAAGGCGACGACGGGTTCGTAGTAGGCTTCGCAGAGCTCCGCCAAGGCGCGTCGCCCCTCCTCCGAGGGATCGCTTGCGAGGCAGACCTGGGTCCAGCGAGTCGTGCGGAAGGCGCGGTCCGGACGGCGTGCGGGGTAGGGGGTAGGAGACAGCGGATCCATGGCCGGTGGCAAGGGCATCTTGCCACCATTCCATGACGCGCGGAAGGGGAAACGTGACCTCACAATGGCAAGGCGTTGCCCCTCGCTGGTATAGGGTGTGCGTTTTTGGCTTCGGCCTTGGCTCCATTCCATCAAGCGCGGAATGGGAAACACTTGTTGGCCTGATGGGGAATCTCGGCGACGATTGGCCTGCCTCCCCTCAGTGCCGATTCCGCCTTCGGGCTGCCGCCAGGCATTCCGGCGGGCAATCCAAAATCCTGCATCCCGCCATGGGCGCCTCACGCGAAAGTTTCGTCAAGTATCCCCGCACGCCGCACCTCTTCGGATCGCGGGGCACGGACGACGACAAGCGGCTCGGTCGCGCCGCCTCGGCGGCGATCCTGGCAGATCCTTCGCTGATCGTCGAGGAGAAGCTCGATGGGACCAACGTCGGCATCCAGTTCACTTCGGACGGGCAACTTTTCCTCCAGTGCCGCGGCCACGAGATCACCGAAGGAATGCACCCGCAGTACGACCTCTTGAAGCAATGGGTGGCCGTCAAGCGGACGGTGCTGGAGCGGATGCTCGGGAGCCGCTACCTCCTGTTCGGGGAGTGGCTCTACGCGACGCATAGCATTCACTACCGAGAGCTCCCCCATTATTTCTTCGAGTTCGACATCTACGACAAAGAGGGGGGCGACTTCCTTTCGCTGGAGCGGCGGCTTGCGATTCTCGACGGGAACGGAGTGGAGACGGTTCCGGTCCTGCATCGCGGTCCCTTGCGTGAAGCGGATCTCGATGCCTTGGTAGGCGAATCGGCTTTCGGGGCGGTCTTCGAGGACCCGTCCACCGGAGCGGTCGACTCCTTCATGGAGGGGCTCTACTTTCGCACCGAGGCGGACGGGACCGTCTCTCGCCGGGCCAAGAAGGTGAGGCCCGCGTTCGTCGAAAAGGTCCGGCTCAGCGAGCATTGGCAGCATCGTCCGGTGACGCCGAACCAGCTTTCCCCCGTGGCGGATCTTTGGTCATGAGCCGATCAAGCCAGGTTTGGGACGATTTGGTCTCCGGAGAGGACGGCGCGATTCTCGCCTGGGCAGAGGCGCAGCCTTGGGCCGAGGCGATGCGCCGCTGTCCCCAAGACCCGGAATGGCACCCCGAGGGCGACGTCTGGACCCATACGCGGATGGTCTTCTCCGAAGTTGCCCGGCTCGACGGCTATGAAACGCTCGCGAGAGAGCAACAGATCGCCTTGCTCTTCACCGCCCTTTTCCATGACAGCGGCAAGCCGGCGACGACCCGGCCCGATCCCGAGACCGGGCGCTTGCGCTCGCCGAAGCACTCCATCGCGGGCGCCCGCATCGCCCGCGCCGAGCTGCGGACGGCAGGCTGCCCGCTGCTCGCCCGCGAAGAGATCGTCGCTCTCGTTCGCTACCACGGGCGCCCTCCCTACCTGCTCGAGGCGGAGCGTCCCGAGCACGAAGTCGTCAAACTCTCATCGATGCTGGTCAACCGGCAGCTCTACCGCTTCGCGCTCGCCGACGCCAGAGGCCGAGGTCAAGGCGACACTTCCCGTCCGGAGGCGGCGCTTGGTTTCTGGAGCGATCTTGCCGAAGATCTCGGATGCCTCGACGGCCCGTTTCCGTTTCCCAACGACCACGCCCGGTTCTTGTTCCACCGCAGCCCGCGACCGGACCTGCGCTATGTGCCGCACGAAGCGTACGCCTGCACGGTGACGATGATGAGCGGCCTGCCCGGCGCCGGCAAGGACACCTGGCTGGCGAAGCATCGCCCCGCGTTGCCAGTGGTTTCGCTCGACTCGATGCGCGAAAGGCTCGGCGTCAATCCGCGAGGGAACCAAGGCCGCGTCATTCAAGCAGCGCGCCAGCTCTGCCGGGAATGGCTGGCTGCCGGCAAATGCTTCGCCTTCAGCGCGACGAACCTCACCGTTTCGATGCGGAGACGTTGGATCGACCTTTTCGCGGACTACGGAGCGCGGATCGAGATTGTCTACGTCGAGCCAGC
>SLGN01000288.1 GCA_007123695.1 Verrucomicrobiales bacterium | reverse complement strand
GCCGGCGCCGCGGCATTCTGCTTGGCGGACTGCACTAGCCCCGCCACCCGCCGTTGATCTCGATGGTCTGGCCGGTCACGTAGGAGGCGAGCGGGGAGCAGAGGAAAAGGACCACGTTGGCGACCTCGTCGACCGTGCCGAAGCGACCGAGCGGCACGTTCCGGAGCATTTCCCCGCGCACCTCCTCCGGGATGGTCGCGGCCATCGAGGTGTCGATCACGCCGGGGGCGACGGCGTTGACGCGGATGCCGCGCCGCGCCGCCTCCCGGCTGAGGACGCGCATCATCGCCTGCACGCCCGCCTTGGCCGCGGCGTAGTTGGCCTGGCCGTAGAAGCCCTGGATCGCGGCGATGCTGCCGAAGCTGACCACCGCGCCGCCCTCGCGCATCGCGGCGAGGCCGTGGCGGCAGCACAGATAGACGCCGGTCAGGTTCACGTCGAGCACCGCATCCCACTCCCCGCGGCTCATTTTGGCGAGGGTGCGGTCGCGGATGATGGCGGCGTTGTTGACGAGGAAGTCGATGCCGCCGCGCCAGCGGACGGCCTCGTCCATCATGGCCGAGACCTGCGCCTCGTCGGACACGTCGGCGGCCACGGCGATGGCGCTGCCGGGGCGGACGCCTTCCAGCGCGGCGACGAGCGCGGCGGCGTCGGCCTGCGTCGCGGCGAGGCCGGGATGGTTCACGACGAGGTCGGCCCCGGCCTCGTGGAAGGTGCGCGCGATGCGGGCGCCGATGCCCTGCGAGGCGCCGGTGACGAGGGCGGTCTTGCCCGAGAGGTCGATGGGAATCATGGCGGAGGAAAGGAGTGGAGAGCGGAGAGCGGCGCGGGGGCGTCACCCGCCGTAGTCGGCTCCGCCGAGGCTTCGCAGGACCGAATCCTGCCATGCGCGCAGTTTCTTGCCGAGGGCCTCGACGCGGTCCGGATGCCTTTCGGCGAGATCGCTGGTCTCGCCGCGGTCCGCCGCCAGATCGAAGAGTTCGCGGCGCTCGTCCCCGCCCTTGGCCGGGGTGACGATGAGCTTCCAGTCGCCCTCGATGATGGAGCGCGGCCCCAGGTAGTCGCTTTCGGAAACGGGAGGGTGGTGGAAGTTCTGAAAGTTGCGCGTCGCGATCCCGCCGGACAGCTTCACCAGCGGCGTGGTGCCCCGCTGCAGTTCGGGGTCGAGGTAGGGCTGGAGGTCGTTCGCGCGGAGGGCGCGGGTGTCGAAGCCCCAGAAGAAGAGCGGCTCGGGCCTTTCGGAGGCGCGCGAGGCGAGCAGCGGCATCAGGTCGATCCCGTCGAGAGGCCGGTCGGGCAGAGGTGCCCCGACGAGGTTGGCCACCGTCGGCAGCAGGTCGCTGGTCGAGGCCCGCAGGGTCGTGGAAAACGCTTCGGGAAAGCGGGCCGGCCATTCGATCAGACCGGGGACCAGCGAGCCGCCGTCGTAGAAGCTGCCCTTCACGCCCCGGTGCGGCGAATCGAGAAACCCGTCGGCGGACGTGCCGTTGTCGCCGCAGTAGAAGAGCAGGGTGTTCTCGCGCAGGCCCTCGTCGGCGAGATGCTGCCGCAGCCGCCCGATGGCGCGGTCCATCGCGGTGATCTCGGCGTAGCGCTCGCGCAGGACATCGCCCAGCGGTCGGGTCGTCGGCTCGCCCGTCTCGTTCGAAGTCAGCCGCACCATCTTGTCGGAATGCTTGCCCGGCAGATCGTCGTAGAGGGCGAGATCTTCGGGCAGGCCTTGGTAGGGCTCGTGCGGCGAGCCGAACCAGATCACGCCGAGAAAGGGCTCGCCCCTCTCGCGGGCGCGCCCGATGAAGCGGATGGTCTCCTCGACGAGGATCTCGGAACTTTCCCCGCGAAACATCTCGGGCGGTCCGCCGTCGCGCGAGAAGGAAGGATCGAGCTCGAAGAAGTTGTCGTGGGAGAGGCATTCGTGGAAGCCCATCGCGAGGGGGCTCACGGGCGACTCCCGTTTCACCGCGCCGACATGCCATTTTCCGAAATGGCCGCAGCGGTAGCCCTGCGCGGCGAGAAGCTGGGCCATGGTGACCTCCTCGGGACGGAAGGACCAGCCCGGAGCGAAGGTGCCCATCCGGTTCGGATGCCTCCCCGTGAGAAAACTGGCCCGGGTCGGGGAGCAGGTGGGGTGGGCCGAGTAGAAGTGCTCGAAGCGCACTCCGGTCGCCGCCATCTCGTCCAGCACCGGGGTCTTCAGGTAGGGGTGTCCGTTGTAGCCGGTCTCCTCCCAGCCGTGGTCGTCGGACATCAGCAGCAGCATGTTCGGCAAGGGCGGCTCTTCGGCAAGGGCCGCTCCGCAGAGGAGGAAGAGGGCGGCGAGGGGCAGGGGGAGGATCGCTTTCATCGACGACATGGAAGCGTTTCGACGCGCGCAGGTCAAGCCGAAGCGGGGGCCGGGAATCGGGCGGAGCGCCCCTCCCCGAACGCCGCGTGCGAACCTTGGAAGCTCCGCGTCCAGCGCGGCCTACCCCTCTTCGTCCTCTTGTTCTTCGCTCCCATCCCCGGTCTCTTCCCCGGATTCCTCTTCCTCCTCCTCGTCGCCGAGTTGGGAGGCGGAGGGTCCGAGCGGCTCCATTGTTCCGGCGAAGGCAGGTTCGGGATCGGTGCTTCCGGCCAGCTCCTCGGCCGCTTCCTCCGCGGAACTTCCTTCCTCTTCGGACGTCTCCGCGAGGAGCCGCTGTTGGATCTCGAGCACGTTCTCGGCGAGGGCGAAGCCGGGAACGGAGAGCATGGGGCCGCCCGGGGCCGATCCGCCGGACCCGGTCGCAAAGACGCTCTCGCCGTTCGCTCCGTACTGGCCGAAGCCCTCGTAGAAGATCGAGAACGATCCGGTGTTGGAGAAGCTTCCGAGGAAGTTGCGGGTCCGCTCGAAGGCGAAGCGGTCAAGCAGGCTCAGGGTCGTGAAATCGACATCCCCCTCGCCCGGAGGACGCGGCCCTACCTGGGGAGGCTTCGGCAGGGACGGAGGCAACACCACGACCGGAGGCGCCTCGGCCAGGAAGATGGTGTCGTAGTAGAAGGCGAAGCCCGAGGGCGTCGCGGGGGCGGGGCCGGTGCCGAAGAGGTTCTCGTGCTCTTCGAGCAGCGTGGGATTCCCCGCAGGATCGACGACGCGGATGGCGTATTCGTCGGCAGCCTTCGGCGTCCAATCGGGATGCCGCCCGGCGTAGACGACGCCGTTGAGAACCGCTCCGGACGCGATTTCGTTGTTCGCCCGGGTGGGGAGATAGAAGCGCAGCTCTTCGGCGCCGGCGAACTCGCTGTCGGCGTCGGCGGAGAGGGTTCCTCCCAGCGGATTTTCGGGATCCATGCGGCTCACACCGATCTGGGTCACGCCACCGAGCACCGTCGCGGGAGACACCGAGTTGGCGTGCCCGATCATGCCGGAGACCAGCCCGATGTCGGTCCCGGCGGCGACGGCGATGTCGCCGTCGCGTGTTCCTGATCCGGCGAAGAAAGCGATCGGTCCGGTTTGGTCGTCGCCGTGGCCGATCTTCGCGTAGGCGGCGTCGTTGCGGCTCCGGCCCACCAGCGAAAGGCTTTCGCCGACATCGACGCCGATGCTGCCGCCCATCGCGCCGCTGGCCGAGGCACCTCCATGGCCGACTTGGGCGAAGGAGAAGACGCCCGAGCCGGCCTCGAGCGCGACCGCACCGGGGGCCGAGACGGCAATGTCGCCGCTCCATTCCGATGCCGTCGCTCCTCCTCCGCCGTGGCCGATGAGAGCACCGGACTGGAGGCCGGAGCCCCCCGAGACCCGCAGGTCGCCGGCGGCCTCGACGGTGATCGACTGGTCCACGGCCGAAAGGGACGACTGCACTCCGCCATGCCCGATCTGCGCGGCGGCGTAGATGCCGCCGCCGCCGCCGAGGGAAAGGTCTCCAAGCAGCGTCCTCGCCACGATGGCACCTGCGGCGCTCCCGAAGCCGCCGTGGCCGCCGTGCCCGATGCGGGCAAAGGCGAAGGGACTGCCGCCGCCGAGCAGCGCGAGGCTGCCGGCGACCACCTCGACGTCGCCGCCGCGGTCGCCGCCGAGATTGACTCCGCCGTGACCGATCTGGGCGAAGGCCGAACTCCCGGCTCCGCCGAGGATGCCGAGGGCGCCGCCCGTTTCGAAGACGAGGGCTCCCTGGAGATTGCGCGCCGCGCCCGTGCCGCCATGGCCGACGAGGGCGTAGGATCCGCTGCCGACGCCCCCGGCGATGCGCGCGTCGCCAATCGTGCGGACGGTGACCGCGCCGGAGGCGGCGCCTCCGGCATTGGCTCCGCCCGAGCCGATCTGGGCGAAGGCCCCGGTGCCGCCACCGTCGAGTTCGAGAGTCCCGGCCTCGACGAGAACCGCGCCGGTTTTCTCTCCGTTCGATTCCGTGCCGCCGAGGCCGATCTGCGCCTCGGTTGCCGTCGCGCTGCCGCCCCGGAGTTCGACCAAGCCGGCAGCAACGACTTCGGTGGAGCCGGCCATGCTGCCCGAAACGCCGCGTCCTCCGAGACCGATCCGGGCAAAGGTGTTTTCCGCCGCGCCCCCTTGCAGGGAAAGGCCGCCGTCGCTGGAGACGACCCGGACATCGCCGGAAAGCGCGCCCGAGATTCCGACGCCGCCGTTTCCGATCATTGCGTAGGTGCTGGCGGCGGTGCTGCCGCCGACGAGGGAGATGTCGCCGCTGGCGAGAACCTCGACCCGGCCGCTTTGGCTGCCGGAGAGCCCGGCGAGATTGGCGAAGCCGCCATGCCCGATCTGCGCGTAGGTGCCGAGGTTCTGTCCGCCCCGGAGAGCGAGGCCGCCGTCGGCGATCTCGACGCGGGTAGCGCCGATCAGATTGCCCGAGCTGCTGTATCCTCCGTGTCCGATTTGGGCGAAGGCGAAGTTCGCGGTGCCACCGGCGAGCACGACTCCACCGCTGCCCGAGGTGACGGAGATCTCTCCGGAGTGCCCCCCGTCGGAGAGGGCTCCGCCGTGCCCGATGAGGGCATGGTTGAAGTTCCTGTCGCCGCCGACGAGGGAGACTGCGCCACCGACATTGACGAAGATGTCGCCGCGGTAGCCCTCGCCTTCCGGTCCGTCGAAGTCGGAGTCGTAGCCGCCATGTCCGATCTGGGCATAGCCGATCTGGCTCGTGGCGACGACTCCGCCCGTGCCGCCCGCGAAGACGAGGTCGCCGCCGGCGCTCACGTGGATGGCGTTTTCCGCGAGGGAGATGGCGTCGATGGCGACGCCGCCGTGGCCGATCTGGGCGAATGCCACGCTGCCGCTGCCGCCCTCGAAGACGATGTCGCCGCCGGCATCGACCCGGATCTCGGCGGTGCCGATGACGACGCTGCTTGGTTCGGCTGGGCGCTTGTTGTCGAAGCCGCCGTGCCCGATCATGACGAAGTTCTCCCGGCTCTTGCCCCCGGTTCCGGTGATGTTTCCGCCGGCCACGACGGTGATGTTCCCGGCCATTTCCGAGAAGCGGACCGCATCGCGCGCGCCGTGTCCGATCTGGGCGTAGGCGTTGTAGCCCCGATAGCCGGCGCCCGGCGAGGGCGAGTTGTTCCAGCCGGGGTAGCCGTCGGATCCGACCGCGTAGAGGTTCGCCACGAGCTCGATGTCGTTGCTGGCCTGGACCCGGATCTCGCCGGAGATCGGGGCCGTGCCGGTGCCGGCGACGGCGCGCGAGTATCCGATCTGGGCGAACTGCTGCGGATCGTTGTCCTCGTCGCCGGGAGCGGCCCAGATGAGGACGTCGTGTCCGGCGACATTGGTCTGGCCGGTGCGGCTTCCGACCATGACTGCTGCCCCGGCGCCGACCCGGTCCGGGTTGACTCCGACCCAGACGCTGCCGCCGCCGCTGCCGTAGGACCCCGGGGCTTCGAAGATGCCGGTCCGCATGTCGATGTCGCGGATCCAGTACTGCCCGGGAAGGCCGTCGCCGCCCAATACATGGGACTCCCCGCCCGAGAGCGACGAAACCGATGGATCCCAGCCCGCCACAAGGTTGATGTCGCCCGAGCCTTGGTTGATGGCGCTGGCGCCCATGAAGATGTCGCCGCGGGAGAGGAGGTTGAGGCTATGGGGCGAATCCCGCCGGATCAGCGAGCTGACCCACATCCCCGCATCCCCGGTGGCGACGAGGCTGACGTTCCCGCCCGCGAGGCTGTTGGTGACCATCGTCGCGACGGTTCCGCCCACTTGGAAGAGACCGGGGCCGGGGTTGCCTCCGTTGAAGTCGAGTCCGGCGGCGCGGATCGTGACGTCGGCGTTGGAGAAGCCCGCCAAGGTGTTGCTGCGGTGGCCGAGCCAAACGGGAGCGCCGTCTTGGAAGAGCGAAATCTCGCCGGCGACGTCGATGAGGATGTCGCCCATGCGGCCCCCGTTGCCCGAGGCGGAGTCGCCGTGGCCGATGTAGACCGCATTCCCCGAGAAGGCTCCCTGCGAACGAAGCTCGAGTCCGCCTTGGCGGGAAACGACTTCGATTACGTCTCCCGCGTCGCCAATGGGCCCCTTGGCAAGGAACCCTCCGTGTCCGATCAGCACCGGAGAGCCGGGTCCGTTCTCCGAGAGCAGGAGAATGTTGTCCTCGGCATGGACGCGGATGGAGCCGGTGGTGCTGGTGGTGGTGATGTTGTAGCCGCCGTGCCCGATCTGGGCGGGGTGCAGCCGCATGTCGGGCGGGGTGGTGGCCGCAGTCGTCCCGACGTTGCCGGTGCCGCCGGTCAGGCTGATGCCGCCGCGCTGCGCGTCGACGAGGATGTCGCCGCTGAAGTTGTTGTCGGGGTTGTGGCCGCGGTGACCGATCCCGGCGAAGCTATAGTAGGAGGTGTTGGTGTTGGTCGCCCCAGGGGCATCGCCGCTG
>SLGN01000420.1 GCA_007123695.1 Verrucomicrobiales bacterium | reverse complement strand
GGGCGGTGCCGCTGGCGGAGGCCTTGCGGCGGAAGGTGCGCTACTTCAGCGACGGGGCGGTGATCGGTTCGGCGGCGTTCGTGGACGGGGTCTTCGAGCGGCTCAAGGCCGAGGGGCGCACCGGTCCGAAGCGGACGAGCGGGGCGCGGCGCATGCGGGGGGCGGACTTCGGCGACCTGCGCTCGCTGCGGGATTTGCGGGTTCGGGTCATGGAGGGCGACGAAGGGATCGGGTGAACCGAAGGTCGGTTTGTCATCGGGAACGCTCCTCCAGCAGGCGGGAGGAGCAGTGAACGCATCGACTCGATACCAAACCCCGCCAGTGCGGAAAATACCGCACAACGAGAAGGAACTGCCGGAAACCAGTACTACGGACGAACGAGTCGGATCGCGCCGATGTCCATCATGCGGGGCTGGATCGTCTTTCCGGCGGCAACGGTCAGCGAGTAGACTGCGCCCGGCTCCAAAGCCACGGCACCTTCGGCTCGGACGGCTTCGAATTCCTCGAGCGTCGGGGTGCGACGGGATTCGCCCGTCAGGGTCGATCCGGCGAGATGGACAACGAATTCGCTCGGTTCGTCGCGCACCGAGGCTTGGTCGATCTCCACGAGGTATTCGCCCGGCTCGGCGACGGTGAAGCTCCATGTGAAGTAGGTGTCGGGAGAGACCCAGCCAGTCAGGGAGGAGAGGAAGGAGTTCACCGAGGCACCCCGGTCCCCGCGGATGCGGGCCCGCTTGCCTTCCATGGCTTCGCCGGGCTTCAGTTCGGGAAGGCCCTGAATCATCTTTTCGAGGGTGGATGCGTAGTTCTTCGCGACCGCTCCGACGGTGGGATGGCTGGACCATTCCTTGAGTAGCTCCAGCGATTCGGAAAAGGGGTAGTCGACGAGGGATGTGACGAGATTCTGGAGATCCCTGGGGCTCTTCTGGGCATATTCGTAGGCCTGCCGCCACAGGGGTGCCAGCTCCTCGACGGGTTCGGGGCCGGGCAGGGTGACAAGGCGGACGAAGGCGCGAACGCCGGCGCCGCGCAGCAATTCGTCGTCGGTCTCGGCTACGATCTTCTCGACTTCGGGAAGAACGGAGCGGCTCGGCCAGTTGAGGTAGGCGTTGATCGCATCGCGTCGTTCCTCGGCGGTTCCGGAAGCGAAGAAGCTGGAAAGCTTCGCCTCGATCTCGGGTCCGTCGAGGACGCCGAGGATTCGGAAAAGGCTCCTGCGCTCTTCGTCGGAGGTGGTGGCCAGCTTGGCGAAGATGCTCTCGACGGTCTTGCCGGTCTCTCCTCCTCTCCGGAGAATGGAGAGCACGGTATCCTCGAGAACCCGGCGCACCGGCAGGGTGTGGCCATTTTCCAAGGCGCCGAGAAGCGCCTCGACGTCGCGCAGGGTCGCGAGAGATCGAAGTGACTGCAGGACTTGGACGCGCTGGTCGTCGGATCGGGCGGATTTGAAGATCTCGATGAGGTCGGGCGCGGCGGGTGCGTAGTTTCGTTCCGCGAGGGCATGGCCGAGACGCATCTTCAAAGCCAACGAGGGAGCCTTCTTGAGCTCGGCGTGGATGCTCTCGCTAATCCCGCTGCCCTCGAGTCGCTCCAGCACCTTGATGGCATCGCTCTTGATCGAGGCGCTTGCGTTGGCGTCGGCGAGAAAGCGGACCGCCAGAGCCACGTCGGAGGCTTCGCCGGTCGGCGTTTCGTCGGAGGAGAGGGACACGATTCTGTCACGGCGCTGTTCCTCCTTGGCCTTGCCGACGGACTTGAAGATCGTGAAAAGGACGACGGCGGACAAGGCGCTGCCGATGGCGACCCATTTCAGCTTGCCTCCGCCTCCTCCGCTACCACCGCCGGTAGCGGGGGCGGAACCGCGGCGTACGTTGGGCTTGCCCACGCCGCGTGCGCCGACGCCGCCGGTGGCGCGGCCTCCGGCGATGGTTCCGGTGCTGCCGCTGCCGGTCTTAAGCCGTCCGGTGGTGGCGCCCGTCGAGATTCTGACGCCGCCGCTGGCGTCGCCGACCACGAGCAGGGCGGGTGGTGCCGAAGCGCCGCGGGCGGCGCGCACGACCGTGACCTCGCCCGTGGCGACGTGGGGGGTGTCCTCGACGGGAAGCACTTGGAGCGGCTTCTCTCCCGGCGGCTCGGGATTGCGGGGCCAATGCTTGAGGGCGTCCCGTGCGTCCTTGGGGCGATGCGCGATGTCGCGGTTGATGAGCCACATGACCCACTGGCAGATGGAAGGGGAAAGGTCCGGCCTGACCTGCTCGATGGGCACGACGCGGTGCTGCAGGTGGGCGTTCATCACCTGCGGCGCGGTATCGCCGTTGAATGGATACTGGCCGGTGAGGGCGTTGTAGTAGACGCATCCCATCTGGTAGAGGTCGGTGCGGGAGTCGAGTTCGCCGCGCTCGAACTGCTCGGGCGCCATGAAGAAGATGGAGCCCATCACCGACTCCTCCTGGTCCATCGTCTGGACCGAGGGGGTCTTGCTGAACTTGGCGAGGCCGAAGTCGAGGATCTTGAGCTGGAACTTCCCCGAAGCCTGCCAGATCACCATGATGTTGGTGGGCTTGATGTCGCGGTGGATGACGTCGCTGGCCTGCGCGGCGATGAGGGCCTCCATCGTCTGGTAGACCACTTCGGTGAAGTCTTCCTGCGTGAGAACGCCGCGGGAGACGGTCTCGTCGAGGGTCTCGCCCTTGAGCAGCTCCATCACCACGAAGCCTCCCTGCTCGTCCTGCCCGACGTCGAAAACGGTGACGATATTGGGATGGTTGAGGCTCGATAGGGTCTGCGCCTCGGCGATGAGCTTGGCGGCCGCCTCTTTCACCTCCTCCTCCTCGGCGGCCTGATCGGTGGGGAGGACCCGCTTGATCGCAACCTCTCGCTGCAGCTGGGTGTCCAAGGCTTTGAATACCGCGCCAAGACCGCCTTTGCCGATCTGTTCGCGGATTTCGTAGCGTTTGCTCATAACGAGGCGTGGCGGATGCCGGACGGACGCAAAATAAAAACGATTCGGGGAGACCTTACGGGATAAATCCGGCTTCGCAAAAGCCGATTTTGCGAGAGTTGGAGGCGACTGCGCCCGGGTCCGCGCGGAGCGGCAGCAAGAATTTGCCGCGCTCCGCTTGCGCTGCCGCTCGGGCGGGGCTCCATTGGGGAGTGAGCGAATCCAATTCTGACGAATCGACCGACCGGGGCGACGGGAATCTGCGCGAGGCCCTCGTTCGCGCCGCTGTGGCGATCGGCGATGTTCTGGAGCGCGAGCCGGAGCTGCGGGCGGCCTTGGCCGCTGTCGTCGGAGCGTGGCGCGGCCTGCCGGAGACCGCGAGCAAGGCGACGCCGGCGCCGTCCGAGGCCCCGGCCAAAGCGACGGAGGGCACCTCGGTCGAATCCGGGGAAAATCCCGAGGCGGTTCCGGCCGACGCGGCAACCCGCGAGGAATTGCAGGAGCTGGTCGAATCTTTTTCGGGGCCGCGGTCCGAGAGCGACGGGACGGAGGCGCCACGTGCCGCGCCGACGGGTCCAGCGAAGCCGAAGGTGTCGGTTCGGATCATCGCGGAACGCTGCCGTCTCAAGCAGCGCGCCTGCGTCCTCGCCGCCGAGCTCGACGAGCATCTCGAAGGCGGCCAAGTGGTGGTGCCGCACGACGATTTCCAGCCGCTGATCAACCAGGCCAAGGCCCTGCCGGACTGCTATCTCTGGATGCTGCGTCCCGAAGCGCGCGGATGGATCGCGGCGGAGTCTTGGGAGCAACTGGGGCGCAATTTCGAAAATCTCGCCCGCGCCTTGGCGCTCGCCGACGCCTTGGTGGAGGATTCCGAGCAGAACGAGGAGGAAGTGCGCCAGGCGCTCACCCTCGCGGCCGAAGCCCAGCGCGCAGTGCGCCAGGCAGTTGTGCCTTGCGTGCCTCCGGGCCGGAGCTTCGAGGATTCGGACCAGCTCGCCGCCTACCGCTGGGTGGCGCATCAGTGCGAGACGCTGCGGATCTACGTGGCCCGCTACATGCGGGTGGACGATCCGGCCGATCCGGCCAATTGGGCCGACCTGCGCAGCAGAATCACGGATTTCGAGAACCTTCGCTCGGAGCGGACCGAGGCGGCCCGCGCGAGGAACAAGCTCTTCGGAAAGGTTCGCTACGAGGCGCAGCGGCTCCTCGACGCGACGCCGGAGGAATGCCAGCAGCGCATCGCGAAAATCGCGGCGGCATCCGACGAACTCCTCGTCGGCGGGGTCAAGCCCAGCGACGTGCGCCTGCGCGAGCTGCTGCTGCCGGTCTACGAGATCCTGGAGGACGCCGACGACCAGATCGATCACGAGGGCTTCCAGTTGGTTCTCCGCGAGATGGACCGCTTCCTCGCCGCGAGGGACCGGGCCGAGCGGGCCGCCGAAAACCGGGCGGGGACGGATGCCCCGAGCCCCGAGGTGGAGCGGGTGCGTGCCTGGCTCGCGGGACGGGAGGTCGTCGTGGTCGGGGGCGAGGAGCGTCCCGAGGTGGTCGAGCGGCTCCGTCGCGACTTCGGTCTCTCGGCCTTGACCTGGGTGGCGACGCGCCCCCACGAATCGACAGAGGTTTTCCGCGCACCGATCCAGCGTCCCGAGGTCGCCGCAGTTCTCCTCGCGATCCGGTGGTCGAGCCACAGCTACGGCGGCATCCGGGAATACTGCGAGGCGGCGGGGAAGCCGCTCGTGAGGCTGCCGGGGGGCTACGGCACCAACCGGGTCGCGCGGGAGATCGCGGAGCAGGCGTCCGAGGCGCTGAGCTGAGGCGGCGGCGCCCGCGCCCGGCTTTTCCGCGCTTGAGTTCACCTCAGCCTCGGGAAAATCCGCTCACTCCGCCGCGAAGGCGCGGTAGAGCGACTCCACGTCGGCCTTGGCGGGGTCGTCGCGGTGGAAGACGAAGCGCCAGCGGAAGCTCACTTTCTCGCCGGGTTCGAGCACGAGTTCACCCGCCTTGGGATCGTCGAGGCCCTCGAAGTGGCGCTTGCCGAAGACGTTCGCGGTGACGAGTCCGTAGGTGCGGGAATGCCAGTGCGAGGGATGGCGAGGGTTCGAGGGATGGTCGAAGATCGCGACGCCGGCGGGTTCTCCGCCGACTTCGCCGTAGGCACCGACCCAGCGGGCCCGCTTGCCCCAAGTCTCCTTGCCCTCGATCCCCTCGCTGTTGAGGAGACGTCCCGCGGCCGGGGCGAGGTCGCTCTTGCCGGTGCCGCCGCGATGCTCGACCTGCAAGTCGGAGGCCACGCGGATGGCCATGCCGGCGTCCTTCTGGTCGCCGAAGACGACGCGCCCGTTCGAAGCGTGGAAGGTGATGGCGATGTCGAGGATGCGCGGGGCCATGGCGTCGGCGGGCGCTTCGAAGCGGACGGTGCGCTCGTCACTGAGGACGAGGGTGCCGTCCGCGGCGACGTAGTCGTTCTCGGAGACGAAACCGCCCTCGGACTCGCCGCTTTCGATGGAGACGAAGCGCCGGTGGATCTGCTTGCCGGGCTTGCGCCCGCTGTATTCGCGCACCGCCCAGAAGCTGTGGCCGTTGATGTCGGTGTGCGCGAACCAGAGGGACTGGTGGTGGGGGTGGTCGGTGTCCTCGCCCTCGACGATCTCGAGGGGATAGCGGCGCGTCATCGGCACCTGGCCGGGGGCGAGCACCGGGTAGAAAAGGGGAAAGTAGCGCTCTTCGCCCTGGATGATGTAGTCGGTGAAGTGCTCCCCGTTGAGCTCGATGCGGAGCCGGTCTTCCATCTCGGTGAGCTTGACGCCTTGCGTCGGCTTGTTCGGATCTGCCTGGACGATCCCGGCGAGCAATGCAAGGACGGCGGGCAGAAGCAGGGGGGGGAGAGAGCGGAGGCGCAGTTTCATGATTCGGAGTGTACAAGGTAGAGAGTGCATACACTTTTGGGAACGGCTCTTCTCAGCGCATTCGCGCCAAGGACAGGATGTAGCGCTTTTCCGCGGGTGGAAACTCCGCGACCGGGGGAGCTTCCGGATGCATCTTACCCCCCTTTGTCCAAACGGACTCCGTCTCCGCTCCGCACGTCCGAATTCGCCATGTTCCGCTCTCTTTCTTCCGTCGTCCCTTTCCTGATGCTGTCCTTCGCCGCACCGGCTTTCGGCGAGCCACTTCTGAAACCCGACGACACCGTGGCGCTGGTCGGGGGGGCGAACATCGAGCGCACCCGCTTCTTCCCCTGGCTGCAAGGTCAGCTCGTGGCCGCCTTTCCCGAGGGCGAACTTGCGGTCCGCAACTTCGGCTGGGAAGGCGACACCGTCTTTGAGCAATGGCGCGACAGAGGCGATGTCGAAAAGCTCGACGGCCAACGCCGCGAGGCGGAGCGGCGCATCCAGGAGCGGACCGGATCGACGAGCTGGCGGCAGCAGCGCGACTGGCGCGAGCAACTTTCCGAAGCGGGGGCGACGGTGGTGATCGCCCAGTTCGGGCAGATGGAATGCCTCGACGGAACCGAGGGACTTCCCGCCTTCGCCGCAGCCTACCGGAGGCTGGCCGAGGAGCTGGGCGACCAGGGCCGCCGCCTCGTCCTCGTCTCGCCGATGCCTTTCGAAAAGACCTCGCGGCCGCATTGGCCCGACCTGACCCGGCACAACGCGGACGTCGCCGCCTACGCGGCCGAGGTCGGCCGGCTCGCCTCGGAGCTAGGGGCGACCTTCGTCGATCTCAGCGGCCTCGAGGCCCCGGACACGATCCTGACCGACGATGGCTGGCATCTCAACGAGGCCGGCCACGTTCTCGTCGCCGACCACATCGCGACCGCCCTCGGGCTCGATTCCGCGTTTTGGGATGGCCTCGCGGGCGATCGGCGCGAGGCCGTTCTTCGCGAGCTAACCGAGCTCGAGCGGCTCTGGTTCGACTACTGGCGTCCGATGAACTGGGCCTTTCTCACGGGCGACCGCACCCACGTGCCCTACTCCCGCGACTGGCGGGACCAGGAAAAGCGCCTCTTCCCCGAGGAAATGCGAGACTTTCTCCCCCTCCTCGCGCGGGCCGAGGCCAACGTCCGCGCTGCCCTCGCGGGCGAGCCGACCGAGGCCATCGCCGCGACATCCTCCATCCCCGTCGAGGCGCCGAGCTCCGCGCCGCTCTCGCCCGAGGAGCAGCTCGCCACCTTCGAGATCCACGAAGGTTTCGCGGTGAACCTCTTCGCCTCCGAGGCCGACGGCGTCGTCAATCCCGTCCAGATGCGTTGGGACGAGCGCGGCCGCCTCTGGGTCGCCTGCACCCCCAGCTATCCCCAGATCAAGCCCGGGGAACGGGCCGACGACTACGTCCTCGTCTGCGAGGACACGGACGGCGACGGGCAGGCCGACACCTTCCACAAATTCGTCGACGGCCTCTTCATGCCCAGCGGCATCGAGCTCGGCGACGGTGGTCTCTACGTCGCCCACGGCACCGAGCTGCTCCACTTCCGGGACAGCGACGGCGACGGACGGGCCGACGAGCGGCGCATCGTCCTCGGCGGCTTCGGCACGGCCGACTCGCACCAGATGATCAACTGCCTCAACTGGGGCTTCGGCGGCGAATTGTGGTTCACCCAGGGCCACCACATCTACTCGCGCGTCGAAACCCCCTACGGCGTCGAGATGCTGAACCGCGCCGGAGTGTGGCGCTGGCGTCCGCGCACGGGGCATCTCGACTCCTTCTTCCACTGGTCCTCGGCCGGGGCGAACTGCTGGGGCGTCGTCACGACCCGCTACGGCCAGCCCTTCCACAAGAGCGGGGCCAACATCGGCGCCTACTACAGCACACCCGGCCTCGTCCGCTCGGACCTCGCCGTCGATGCCCGCGCCCTCAACCTCTGCCTCGCCCCCATCAAGCAGGTCGGCATGGAAATCCTCGAGAGCAGCCATTTCCCCGAGGAAATGCAGGGCCGCATCGTCATCGGCGGCTACTACGGCAACACCCTCGAGCAGCATCGCCTCGACTACGACGCCGCGACCGGACTCTTCTCCACCGAGCTGCTTCCCAACCTCATCGAGACGACCAGCTCCGTCTTCCGCCCCATCGAGGTGCGCATGGGACCCGACGGCGCGCTCTACGTCGCGGATTGGTACAACCCCATCATCGGCCACTACCAGGCCAGCTACCGCCACCCCGACCGCGACAAGGAGCACGGTCGCATCTGGCGCGTCACGGCGAAGGGGCGGCCCCTGACCCAACCCTCTTTGCTCGCCGAGGCAACCCTGTTGGATCTGCTCGAGGAAGTCGACAGCCCCGAGCGCTGGGCCGCCTACCAGGCCAAGCGGCTGCTTTTCGAGAAGGACAGCGCGGAGGTCGTCGCCGCTCTCGACGCGTGGGTTGCGGGCCTGAAGCCCAACGAGCAAACAGACGAAACCCGTCGCCTTCATGCCCTCTCCCTTTACGAAGCCCACGAGGCTCCGCGTCCCGATTTGCTCGAGGAACTGATCCGGTCCTCCGATCCCCGCGTCCGCGCCTACGCCACCCGCACCCTCTCGACCTGGGCCCGCGACGGACGCATCGCCGCCGACGAGGCCCTGACATGGCTCGACACCCAAATCGCCGATCCCGATCCCCTCGTCCGCCTCGAGGCCATCGTGGCGTGCAGCTACGTCGCCGATTCCCGCGCCGCCCTTGTCGCCGCCCGCGCCCTCGATCACGACTTCAACGACTACCACCGCCACGCCCTCACCAAGACCCTGCACGCGACCCACCACCTCTGGGCCCCGCCGCTCGTGGAGGGCGGCTTTCAGTTCGAAAAGGACGAGCATCTCCTCTTCGCCTTGGAGAACAGTTGGGTCGAGAACAACCCCGACGATCTCCGAAATCTCAGCGGTGCCGCGATCAACTACCACCCCAGCGCCGCCTCCGGCGGCGTCCGCGACGTCATCCGCCAGCAGGTCGGGCGTTTTGCCGACGCCCCCGAGCGCCAGCTCGTCTGGCTCAAGGCCCTCGCGAAGTCGGCGACCGCCGAGGATCTGCCGCTCCTCCTCGAGCGCGGCCTCGACCGGCCCGAACTGCTCGCCGCCGTCCAGACCGTGCCCGGCACCGATGCCGCCGCCCTCCTCGAGCCGCTCTGGGCCAGCGCCGATCCGGCGGTGCGACGACAGGCGGTGCGTTTGTCAGGACTTTGGAAAGCCGCCGCCTACACCGAGCGCGTCCGCGAACTGGCCTTCGACGAGGGGTCGCCCTTGCGCCGCCCCGCTTTCGAGGCTCTCCTCGTTCTCGATCCCGACGCCGCCGTAGCCCGCCAGCTCGAGCGCCTCCGCGCCGCCGACGATCCGGACGCCGCCGCGCCGCTCCTCTCCGCCCTCCTCGCCAAGACCGAGGGTCGCGAAGGGCTCGCCCGCGCCTTGGCCCAGCCCGAGGCCCTTTCCCCCGCCGCCGCCAAGCACGCCCTCCAGGCCCTCAACCAAATCGGCCGCGCCGAGCCCGAGCTTTCCCGCCCCCTCATGGAGCTCGCCGGACTCAACCCCGCCCTGCCGCCCTACACCAAGGAGTATGTCGCCAAGGTCGTGCGCGACGCCCGCAGCTTCGGTGACCCCGCCGAGGGCAAGAAAGTCTACGAAACCGCCGGCTGCATCGCCTGCCATCTCCCCGGCGCCCCTCCCGGCAGCCCGCAAAGCAAGATCGGACCCGACCTCAGCGCCATCAGCCGGGGCCTGCCGCCCGAACTCATCGTCACCGAAGTCGTCTGGCCCGCCCTGAACGTGAAGGAAGGCTACGAAGCCGTCACCGCGACCTTGAAGGACGGCAGCGTCGTGACCGGCTTCAAGCAGACCGAGACGGCGGAGGCGGTCGCCATCCGCGATCTCGCGACCGGCGAGGTGCGGACGGTCGCCAAGGCCGACGCACTGCGGATCCAATCAGGTGGCACCGTGATGCCCGACGGCCTGACGGCGGGCATGGACGAGCGGCAGTTGGCCCATCTGGTGCGCTACCTGATGGGGTTGGGGGAGTGAGGGGGGCTTTATTGATCCCTCAGCCTGCGGTCCTTTCGCTTGCCGGAGCCCTTGATGAGTTCCGAATGGATCCAATAGAAAGGCGAAACAGCGGCTTCCGACCGGCCCGGTAGCGGGCCCGACCCCGACCCCGGCCCGGAAGAACCGGGTGCGCCCCGCCCGTTCCTCAGGGTAGCGGGCGGGCGTCCCGCGGATTCGTCCCGCATGAAGGGGATGCCTCGGAACTCGCCCTGCCTGACGGACTGACCGGCGAGCTCCCTCTCGACCACCCGACGCAATGGCGGATGGTGAGAGCCGGAAAGCTGATGCGGGCAACCCCGCCCATGAAACTCGCGGCAATCGCCGCGGCGACGGGATACGAGTCCTTCACCGCTCCAGCGGATGCTCCTCGAGCAGGGCTTCGGTGGTGTAGAGCATCAGCCGGTCGGGCTGGGCCTTGCGGACGGCCTTGACCTGCTCGGTGGTGACGGGGTCGGCCCGGTTGCCGAAGCTGTTGCGGACGAAGGTGAGGACGTCGGCGACTTCCTCGTCGCGGAGCATGCCGCCGAAGGGCGTCATCGGAACCTGCCCGTCGTATCTCTTGCCGCCCACCTCGATGGGCCCCATCAGCCCGAAGAGCGTCAGCTTGACGAGCCGCTCGGGGTCGCCCGACACCCAGGGGCTGCTGTGGATGGGCGGGAAGGCCGGATCGAGCCCCTTGCCGTCGGGCTGGTGGCAGGTGGCGCAGAGGCCCTCGCGGAAATAGATCTCCTGGCCGGCGAGATATTGCTTCTTCGCCGCTTCGTCAAGATGGTCCGGGGCGGGCAGCACGGGGTGTTCGGTCAATTCGGTCGCGACGACTCCGGCGAGGCGGTCGGCGGCGGCCTGGGCGGCGTTCTTGCTCCATTCGTCGAGCGGCAGGGACGAGGCGATGCCGACGACCTTCTTCGCGGCGGCCTTGTCGGGCAGCCACGAAGCGGCGACGAGGGCCTCGAGACGGACGCGTCCCTCGGGGTCGGACGCCGCCCTCTCGAGAAGCGCGGCATGGTCCGCGATGCGGTGGTGGTTGTAGCGCAGCACCCGCACTGCGGCGGCGCGGGCGCGGAAGTCCGGCGAGGCGAGCACGTCGCGCAGCAGCGCCTCGTCGACGGCGTTCATTCCCCAGGTCGTCCAAAGTGCCTCGAGCCGGCGGTGCTCGTAGTCGGGGTGGTTCCGGTCGAGGGCGGCGACCCATTTCGCGACGGCGGGCAGCACCTCGGCGGCGGCATGGCCGCGGAGAGCGCGGCGGCTGCGGTAGCGGGCCCGGTATTCGGGCAGCTTGAGGTTTTCGAGCAGCCCGGCGACGTCGGCGCCGGCGACCTTCGGCGGATCGACGAGAGGCCGCGAGGGATAGGTGATGCGGTAGATGCGGCCGTGGACATGGTCGCGCAGCGGATCGCGCGCGTTGTGCTGCATGTGGCCGATGAGGACGTTGTGCCAGTCGAGGACGTAGAGCGAGCCGTCGGGGGCGAACTCGAGATCGACGGGGCGGAAGTTGCCGTCGGACGAGACGAGCAGATCCTGGCGGAACTCCGTCGCGTAGCCGGTGCCCTCGTCGGCGATGCGGTGCTGCTTGATGCCGAGGAAGCCGATCGCGTTGGCGAGGATGAGATCGCCCTGGACTTCGTCCGGGAAGTGGCGCGAGGAGACGAGCTCCAGCCCGGAGGTCGGCCGCACCTTGTGCCCCTCGGGAACGAGGTCGGGGGTGGACGCGGTCTTGCTCCCGTAGGTGGGCCGCACCGAGACCGGCAGCATCCAGTTCATGCTCGGACCCGAGGTGTGGAGGAAGAAATCCTGGCCCCACCGGTCGAAGAGGGCGCCCCAGGGGTTCGGAATGGCGAGCTGGGCGGTGCGCTCGAGGTGCATGCGCTGGGGGCTGAAGCGGTAGAAGCCGCCGTCCACGGCGCGCACGGGCCCGTAGGCCGTCTCGATGTTGGAATGCAAGAAGACGCCCTCACACATGACGAAGGCGCCCGAAGGATCGCCGGCGAAGGCGCCGATGGCATGGTGAGTGTCGTGGGTGCAGAAGCCGCCGAGGAGGATCTCGACCGAGTCGGCCCGGTCGTCGCCGTCGGTGTCGCGGAGGAGGACGAGGTTGGGCTCCTGCGAGACATAGACGCCCTCGGGGGCGAACTCGAATCCGATCGGCAGGTGGAGGCCGTCGGCGAAGACGGTCTCCTTGTCGGCGCGGCCGTCGCCGTTGGTGTCCTCGTAGATGAGGATCTTGTCGTCGGGCATGGGGTCGCCGGGCCGGTAGTGCGGATAGGTGGGGGCGACCGCGACCCAGAGCCTGCCTTTGTCGTCGAAGGACAGTTGAAGCGGGTTGGCGAGATTGGGGAATTCCTTCTCCGAGGCGAAGAGCTCGATCCGGTAGCCTTCGGGCACGGTCAGGGAGGCGAGGGCATCGTTTCCGTAGTGGTATTCCGTGTTTCCGGTCTTGGCGCTGGGCTGGTAGTTGGTGAGGACTTCGGGCAGGGCGTGGGTCGCCGAGTCGTCGACGGCGAGTTCGGACTTCGCGCCGCTCGCGAGCCCGTGGACGAGCGCGTCGCGCAGGGCCGCCATCTCGCGGGATTTGCGGACCTCGTCGGGATAGTTCTGGGGGCCGAAGGGGTTGTAGCGCTGGCCGTGGGTGTGGACTCCGTTGAGGATGTGGTAGTCGTTCCGCCAGAACCAATCCTTCTCTAGAACGGCGGCACGGACGAGGTCGGCATCGGCTGCGGAGACGCGGGGCGACTCGCCGAAGAGTCCGTCGGCGATCAGTTCGGCGATGCGGCCGTAGCCATCTTCGGTGGGGATGAATCCGCCCGTGGTGAAGTAGGCGCCCCCCTCCGCATAGAGCTTCTTCGTCGGGGAAAAGAGATCGATGTAGGTCAGCCCGCGCGCCTTGGCGACCGCCTCCATTGCGGCGGCGTAGAGAGCGAGGTTGGCGTTCTCCCCGACCCCGTCGGGCAGGTCCCGCGAGCCGCTCTGGTCTTCGTAGGCGATGGGAGAGACGAGAACGAGCCGGGGCACCTCCTTCCCGTTGTAGGCCCGTCCCAGGGTGTGCACGACGAAGGCCTCGAGCTCGGCCTGGAAGTTGGCGACGCCCTCGGGTCCGTCGAAGGACTCGTTGTAGCCGAAGAAGGCGACTACGGTGTCGGCCTTGATGTGGTGGAGCCACTGGTCGGGCGTGGGAAAGAAGCCCTTGCCTTTGTGTATGGTCTTGTCGGGGTGGAATTTCTCCGCGCCCGGAAAGGCCCACTGGGAGACCCGCGCCGGGTGGGGGCGGAATCCGGGCGTGTCTCCGGGCCGCCCCATGTTGCGGAGCACCAGCCCGCTCTCGGGAAAGCGCAGATGCAGCTCGGTTTCGATGCGGCCATAGTAGACGTCCCGCTCGGCGAGGCCGTTGCCGACGAGCACGATGCGCTCGCCCTCGGCGGGAGCGTCGGCGCGCTGCGGTCTTGCCGCCGTCGCGGCGGGAGGATCGACTTCGGGAGCGTGGGGCGCGCCGTCGCCGCTGTTGTCGGGGCGCTGCCGCTCCTCGGCCTTGGCCGCCTTTTCGAACGCGGTGGGCGCCTTGGGACCGTCTTGCGCCAGAACCGGCGCGGCGGCGAGCAGGACCGAGAGAGCGAGGCGGAAGAGGGGGGCGGGGACGGGGGACTTCATTGGAGGCAGAATTTTCAGAAATAGAGCGCCGGAAACCCCTGCGGGCCACCCAAGTGAAGTGCCGCATTCCGCCAGTTTCGTTCCCTCCGCATGGGACGCGGGACTTGGATCGGATCGTCGCGAAGCTCCGGGGCCGGGGTGGGACGCGGTGAACCCCGCAAGAACGCGGCGGAGCGCAAGCGTGCAAAATCCCGCTTGGCGAAGCGCCTAGGGGGACTTATGTAGGCGTCGAACCCGTCCGCGCTCCAAGATGCTGCCCCCCGGAATCCGCCCGCCCACCGTCGTGATCTCGAACCTGTCCCCCCTGGTCGAGGGCGGGCGCTACCCGACCAAGCGCGTCGTGGACGAGCCCCTGCGGGTCGAGGCCGACATTTTCAAGGACGGCCACGACCAGACCGTCGCGGTGCTGGGATGGCGGCGCGAGGGCGCCAAGTCGTGGACCGAGATCCCCATGGAGTGCTGCGAAAACGACCGCTGGCACGCCGAACTGAGCCTCTCCGAAGCGGGCCGCTACGAGCTCGCCGTCACCGCCTGGGCCGACGACTTCCTCACCTGGCTGCACGACTTCGGGCGCCGGCTCGAGGGCGGGCAGGAGGACCTCGGCACCGAGATCGAGGAAGGACGAGTCATCCTCAACAACGCGGCGATCCGTGCGGCCTCGGGCCGCGGCGGGGCCGACGCCGAAGCCATCGAAGAGCTGACGACGCGGCTGATGCGCAGCGAACCCGCCGACGTGCCCGCCCTGATGGACACCGGAGAGGTGCGCGCCCTTCTCGCACGCTGGCCCAACCGCGCCCTCGCCACGGCCAGCCTGCCCGCGATGCGGCTCCTCGTCGAACCGAAGCTCTCGCTCTTCTCCGCCTGGTACGAGTTCTTCCCCCGGGGGGCCGAGGGCCTCGCCAACCGGCATTCCACCTTCCGCGACTGCCTCCCGCGCATCGAGGACGCCGCCGCAATGGGCTTCGACATCGTCTACTTTCCGCCGATCCACCCCATCGGCAAAACCTATCGCAAAGGCAAGAACAACGCCGTCGCCAGCGAACCCGGCGACGTCGGCTCGCCCTGGGCCATCGGCGGCGAGGCCGGCGGGCACCGCTCCGTCGAGCCGGCCCTCGGCACGGTCGAGGACTTCGTCTGGCTCCTCGGCGAAGCCCGCGCCCGCGGGATCGAGATCGCCCTCGACTTCGCCCTGAACTGCTCCCCCGACCATCCCTACGTGCGCGAGCATCCCGAATGGTTCTACCGCCGCCCGGACGGGTCCATCAAATACGCCGAGAACCCGCCCAAGAAATACCAGGACATCTACCCCCTCGACTTCCACTGCGACGACTGGCGCGAACTCTGGGAGGAACTGCGCGACGTCGTCCTCTTCTGGGTCGGGAAAGGCGTGCGCGTCTTCCGCGTCGACAACCCCCACACCAAGCCGGTGGCCTTCTGGGAATGGCTCATCGCCGAGATCCACGCCGTCGCCCCCGGCGTCATCTTCCTGAGCGAGGCCTTCACCCGGCCCAAGATGATGCAGACCCTCGCCAAGGCCGGCTTCACCCAGAGCTACACCTACTTCACCTGGCGCGAGACCGCGGCGGAGCTGCGCGAATACGTCGAAGAGCTGACCCAGGGCCACATGCGCGACTACTACCGCGCCAACTTCTGGCCGAACACCCCCGACATCCTGCCGCGCCATCTCCAGCACGCGCCCCCGGCGGCCTTCAAGATCCGCGCCGCCCTCGCCGCGACCCTGGTGCCCTCGTGGGGCATCTACTCGGGCTTCGAGCTCTGCGAGGGCACTCCCCTGCCCGGGCGCGAGGAATACCTCGACAGCGAGAAATACGAACTCAAGGCGCGCGACTGGAACCGCCCCGGCAACATCAAAGCCTTCATCTCCCGGCTCAACCGCATCCGCCGCGACCACCCCGCCCTGCAGACCTACGCCAACATCGAGTTCGTGCCCTCGGAAAACGACCGCATCCTCGCCTACCGGAAATGGTCCCACGACGCTTCCGACCAAATGCTCGTGGTCGTCAACCTCAACCCGGAACACCGCCAGGAATCGCTCCTCCACCTGCCCCTCGCCCGCATGGGCCTGGGCGGGGGAGCCGAGTTCACGGTCGAGGATGTACTCTTCGAGGAGTCCTACACATGGCGCGATTCCACCAATTTCGTCGCCCTTGACCCCCGCACCAAGCCAGTCCACTTGTTCCACGTGAGGAAGCCGTGAGAAGGGTCCGGATTCCTCCGGCGCTTCCCGCGCCAAGGAACCTCCGCCCCGACACCCTGCTATGCGCCAACGCCTCATCACCTTCGCCGTCTTCGGCATCATCCTCGTCGCCGTGGGCGAATGGGGGATGCGCTCGGGCCGGTTCTCCCGGCTCGACGCCCTCTGGCTCGAGTTCTGCGTCGGCAACGCAGGCGACCGCATCGGATCGCCCGCCGTCACCCTGGTGCGCATTGACGACGGATACGAGCCACTCCGCATCGGCGGAGACGAAAACGCGCCCGCCGACGGATCCCTTTCGCGGCTCGACTACGCCACCATCCTCGCCTTCGTGTCGAAGTTCTCCCCGCGCTCCGTCGCCTTTCTCCCCACCCCGCGCTTCGACGAGAGCCTGATGCTCAACAAGACCGACATCGCCCCGCTCAAGGACGCGGCCATGAAGCTGCCCAAATTCATCGCGGCCTCGACCATCTCCAACGACGGCGAGGAAGCCAAGGAGACCGCCCCGCTCGACTACCCCGAGCTCAAGGTCGAGGGCGACGCCTCCTCCCTGCTGCCCTACACCCGCACGGTGCGCTACCCCGACCCGCAGATCCTCGCCAACGGCATCCCCGCCTTCCGCTCGCTCGAATCCGCCCGCGGCCTCGTCTCCGACACCGAGCTGCGCGTGCCCCTGGTGGCGCGCCGCGGCGACCGGGTCGCGCCCTCCCTCGTCCTCGCCGCCGTGGCCAACCACGCCGGAGTCCCTCTCGGCGACATCGTGGTGAAGCTCGACGACGGCAGGCCCCGCATCCTCGTCGGCGAGCTGCGGCCCATCCCCATCGGCGCCAACGGCACCTTCTCGGTCCCCTCCCGCGCCGGGCTGCGCCCCAGCATGACGCGCCGCCTCCGCGACGAATCCGGCACCATCACTGAGGTCTACCAGGCCGCCTCCCTCACCGTCGACGAACTCGCCTACACCGGCGAGGAGACCGACGAAGTTGCCCGCCGCATCCTCGCCGAGCTGCGCACCCGCTTCGACTCCCTCGGCGAAAACCTCGTCCTCGTCGGCTTCGACCGCGCCGCCGACCGCAGGATCGCCTCGCCCACCGGAGAAGCCCTCTCCGAAACCGGCTTGCTGGCCCGCGCCGTCGCCGCGATCCAGAGCGGACGCTACATCGGCTGGTGGCCCTCGTGGGGCCGTTGGCTCGCCCTCGCGGCGATCATCGCCATCGCCATGGTGCTCTTCCGCCTGCCCCGCTTCAAGTTCGTTCCCGCCGTCTTCGTCGCCGCCCTCGCCTTCTTCGCCGCCAAGGTCCTGGTCTTCTCCGCAACCCTGACGTGGACGCCTCCCTTCTTCGCCTTCTCCCTCTTCGGCCTCATGTTCCTCGTCGGGCTCCTCGTCCCCGCCCAACCGGCACGCGGCAAGGCGTGAGGGGGCTCGAAGCCGCGTTCGGCTCGCAGCCGGGTTCGGTTCGAGGCCACGCACGGCTCACCCGATCCACCTCGACAAGTGCCGCTGCAGGGCCTCTCCGCCCTTGTCGTGGACCCAGAGCCGGGGCAGCGCCATGGGATCGCAGCGGGCCGTCACCACACCGGACTCCGCAGCGAGAGCATGGTCGAGACCGGCCCCGCGCGCCGCCTGCACCGTCGCCTCGTCGAAGTCGCGCCCCCGCAGACCGTGGGGATAGCTGACGGTGGTCACCGGATGGCCGGCGATTTCGGAGAGGATCCGCATCGACCCCGCAATCTCGGCATACTGGGCCTCCGGATCGAGCGATGCCAGGGGAGCGTGGGACAAAGTGTGCGCCCCGACGGTGACAAGCGGATGGGCGGCGAGCTCGGCGATTTCCTCCGCCGTCATGAGCCGACGCCCCGCGACGGGCTCACCCGCGCCGAGCTGGCCCTCCAAAACCGCCAGCCGGGCGAGGCGAACGGGGGGCGGCGGTCTTTCAGATCCTCATAGAGCCGATGGAAGGCATCGGTTAGCGACCAGCCCGAGTCGATCACGAGTTCTCCGTCGTCGTCCTCAAGGCGGACACGGGGCGCCCCTTCGGCGGAGGCGAGGATCTCGTGGAGCCGGTCCCACCAAAGCGAGTCCCCCAGCCCCTCGGCGACGCAGTAGACCGTGGCGGGCAGTTCCCGCGCCTCCAGCAAGGGAAGGGCATAGTCTAGAAAATCGACGCAGCCGTCGTCGAAAGTGATGCAGAAAGAGCCCCGCCCGAGGCTCCCTTCTGCCTGACGTCTCGCGAACTCGCCGATGTCCAGAACCTCGCCCAAAGAATCCAAAGCGGCGAGCTCCTCGGCGAAGTGTCGCGGAGAGACGCAGAGCTTGAAGGGATCCCAAGAATCCTCGACGACGCGATGATATAGGAGGATGGCACCGTTCTCGGTAAATCGGCTCATCGAGAAGCGACCGATGGTGCGCAGGCGGCGACGGCATTTCCCGAAAGACGAGGGCATTCAATCAGACGAATCGCTTCAGTTTACTTCTAAAAATCGTGGGAAACATGGAATCGTCAATCAGTTTCCCCGGAAGACTGGATCCTCCCGATCGGTTAGAAGGTCCAAGGAAACCTTCCAAACGGAACAAATTGGGGCGTGAAAAATCTAATTCAAAAATAGTATTCAAGGCTCATAAAAATTTTAACAAAGCTGTTTGTTGATGAATCAGCCAATCACAACAAACAAAAAATCCGGTTCTGTTAAACGATTTCAAAAATTATTCTTATTAGGAATTGGTCGATTACCATACCATTGCGTTATCCATTCTTTTAACAAGGCTTATTATTGTATAAGACTGCACCGTTTCGGGACGTCGTGAAAATCGCCTCTTTGGACTTGGTCGATTGTTTTACCACTCTGTTGACCGTGTCATCGAAGTTTGTGGTCAGTGGAACACTGAGAGACCTCAAGAGGAGGCGACAGGTTCTGAGCCATGCGAAACTGGAAGAAAGCCAACACCGCGAGCCCATCGCTCCGGCAAAAGGGGCAAAGCCGGGACCGGATCGGTCGAAGAAGTGATGACCCCATTGAGGCTAATTTGCAGAAAGTCCTGCCGCTTGTTACAATGGGGCGCGCGATTACTCCCTCCCGCACTCCTCTAACCGCGCCGCCGCGGCCTCGCGGTAGCGTTTCTCGGCGGCCTCGTCGTCGAGAACGGCGCGGGCGAGGGTCCGCGCCTGGTCCCGACGTCCGGCGGCGGCGTGGGCCTCGGCCCGGGCGAGCAGGGTGGAATGCCTCCACGTGCCGCCGATCTTTTCGGTGTCGATCCGCTCCAGCTCGGCGAGGGCCTCATCGGGTCGGCCGGCGCGGACGAGGAGGGCGGCGGCGGCTTGAACAGCGGTGAGCTCGTCGGCGGCGCCGACGCTAGCGAGCCCCTCGTAGACGGTGCGGTAGGCGGGCAGGGCGGCGGTCTCGTCGCCGCGGAGCTGCTCGTGGGCGCGGGCGAGGGCGAGGCGGAGGAAGGCGGCGAGCGCTTCCTCGTGGCGACGACCGCGCACGAGTTCCTCGGCGGCACGGCAGGCAGCGAGGAAGTCGTCCTTCAGCTCGGCGGCTTCGAAGGTGCGGGAGCGTCCGTCGTAGAAACGGGCGAACGTCATCGGATGGTGGAAGTCGGCGGCCCCGGTGGGCGAAAAGGCGCTGTGCTCGGCGCCGTCCTCGCGGACGCGCTGGCGGCAGAGATTGATGTGCCAGGGCAGGCTCTGGGTCGGCTTGGCTCCGATGACCTGGTGGAGGGGATCGTTTTCGTCCCGCGTAACCGGGATGCGGATCTCGACGATCCAATGGTCGTCGGCGACGCGGGTGGCGACCTCGGCCTGGGCGTCCCACGAAAACCAGGAGTCCCGCGAGGCACTGCGGTCGAGGTCGGCCACGGCACCGGCGGGATTCACCGCGATCTGGTAGTAGGACCGGGCCTCGGTCTCGATGAGGATTTCGACGCAGTCGCCGTACCAAAGGGCGGGGTCGTCCTTTCGCGTCGTGCCGATGTTGAGAGACTCGCCGGGGGCCTCGTCGCAGCGGATCGCGAGGTAGAGGCTGCCTCCGCGCCAGCCGGCCTGGAAGCTGGTGCCGTAGACAGGGGCACGCCCGGTCTGGAGCTCGCGGAGGCGTCCGGTGGCGGAGACGGGGGTGTTTTGCCAATAGGCCTCGTCGAGGCTGCCGTCGACGACGATCTCGGAGGAGGCTTCGTTGACGAGGCGCAGCACGGGCACGGGTCCGCGCAGCTGCCCGAGCTGGACGCTCTTGCGCCGCAGTCCATCGAGGTAGGCGTCGATCAGCGCGAGCCGCCCGGCATAGGCGGAGCCCTCGGGGGCCTTGGCCTTGGCGGCGTCGAAGAGGGCGAGGGCTTCGTCGGCGAGCGGCTTGTCCTTTTCCATGGCCGCCCAATGGACCTCGCAGTGGTCGAAAAAGGCGAGCATCTCGCGCTCGGCGGGTCCGTAGAAGAGGCGGCAATACTCGCGCAGCATGGCCTCGGCGTCGGCTTCGGGCCCGCCCCAGTACATCCGGGCGGTGAAGTAGACCTGGAAATGGTTGAAGCCGATCGCCCGGGTGGCGAAGTCGGCCCCGAAGAGGCGAGCTTGGAAAGAGGGCAGATACCAGCCGCGGTCGGTGAAGGGGTAGTTCTCGAAGACGAGGAGGGGATGCGAAGTTTTGGTGGCCCATTCGGCGCGGAGCTGGCGGAGTTCCTCGCGCTGCTCGGGGGCGTCGGCGGTGGGGCGGCGTCCGCCGACGATGCAAACCTGCACGTTGGGCTCGAGCCTTTCAAGGTTCCGCGGCGGCAGGGTGTAGGCCCCGTAGGCGCAGTTGAGGACGCGCTTTTCCAGATGGGTCTTGCCGACCTCGCGGGCGACGCAGTTGACGAAGTCCCAGACGTAGTCGGAAAGGTGGCCGCGGGTGGCGCGCTCGGGATCGTCCTTGCCGGCGCAGTCCTCGCATTGGCAGATCGCGGTGAGCCGTCGGGCGGCATGATGGAGACGCCGTCGCAATCGTAGACATCGAGCTGGATCCGAGCCCAGCGCACCGTCGCCTCGAGAAGGCCGGGGTGGGAGTAGCAGAGCTGGTGCGTGCTGGAGCCGGGGGTGTAGTGCCGCTTGCCTCCGTAGAGGGCGAACCAATCGGGGTGGGCGGCGAAGGCGGCGTCGCGCCCCGTCATGGTGTCCATGCCATGGGCGACCTGCAGTTCGTTGGGGTCGCGCAGACCGAGGCGCATGGCCCAGCGGGCGGTGTCAGGCCCGGCCACGCCGAAGCGCACGTTGAAGCGCCGCACCTCGAAGTCGGGCCGCACCGTCTCGTCGAGGGCGGGCAGGGCGACGGTCTCCAGACGTGGCACGACCTCGCCCAGCTCGCCGGGGAGGTACCAGCGCATCCCGAGCCGGTGGCGCAGGCCTCAGACCGCGTTGTAGCTGCCGCGCTCGTCGAAGCCCCAGATTTCGAGGCGCTCGCCCGGATCGGTCGCCGCGCCCTCTGGCTTGCCCAGCTCGCCGGGGAGACGCAGGCGATGCTTGTACATGCCGCCGTTGGGCACGCCGAAGATCTCTCCGCCGCGGGCCTCCCATTCGGACTGGAGCTTGCCGCTGCGAATGTCGTCGTTGTTGCGCGCCCATGGCTCGGCGGGGACGAAGTCGCGGTCTTCCCCGACCAGGGCGATCCAGTCCGGCCCGCTCGCGATGCTGTAGGCACCCTGGTGGAGCCCCTCC
>SLGN01000738.1 GCA_007123695.1 Verrucomicrobiales bacterium | reverse complement strand
GCCTTCTTCGCGGGGGCGGCCTTCTTCGCGGGGGCGGCCTTCTTCGCGGGGGCGGCCTTCTTCGCGGGGGCGGCCTTCTTCGCGGGGGCGGCCTTCTTCGCGGGGGCGGCCTTCTTCGCGGGGGCCGCCTTCTTCGCGGGGGCCGCCTTCTTCGCGGGGGCCGCCTTCTTCGCGGGGGCGGTCTTCTTCGCGGGGGCGGTCTTCGTCGCGGGGGCGGTCTTCGTCGCGGCGGCCGCCTTCTTCGCAGGCGCGGCCTTCTTGGCGGGAGCCGACTTTTTCGGAGCGGGTTTCGTGGAAGCTTTCTTAGCCATGGGGGGGACGTCGCCGAGGGTGGAAACTACGGAAATCGGCGGTCGCTCCGCCGGAAGAGCGCAATTTGTATCCTAGCGTCGGAAACCCCGCAAGGAGAAAAAGAAGGGGCCGGATTCCATCCCAAGTGGACCGAGAGCCGCCCGACAGGCTCCGAACACACCGCCAAAGCGGGATCGCCGCCCGCAACGGGCTGCTTTCCTCAAAGCTCGGGCAGCACCTTTGCGACCCGCTCCTTGAGTTCCTTGCCCGGCTTGAACTTGACGATGGCCCGGGCCGGAATCGGCACTGCCGCTTCGGGCTTGTTCGGATTGCGGCCGATCTTCGGCTTGGTCTTCGTCACCTGAAAGGCGCCGAAGTTCCGCAGCACGACGTCGTCGTTGGAAGAAAGCGAGGCGGTGACTTCCTCGATGAAACTCTGTACAACGTTGAATACCTCCTGCTGCGTTAGGCCGGTTTCATTGCTGATTCGTATGACAAGGTCGCGTTTCGTGATCGTGGCCATGTTGAAAGGGGAGGCTGGTGGAAAAGTCCGCCGTGGGCGTATGGGTTGGGAGATGTCGCCGAAGAACACGACAAGTCGATGAATCTAGGCGAGTTTCCGAGGGTGTGAAGCCAGTTTCGTGCCGATCAGGGAAAAAAATGCCGATTGCCCCGCGGCACCGTCCCGGCTACGGGAAGGGCTTCTTTAAAAAAAGCCCCGGCGCCCGCAGATCAGCCAAAGCATGGAGGAAGCCCCCCCACAGACGACAGTGCATCCCCTGGAGAGTCCAGAGGGGCGCGGAGCCTTCCGGAGAGCCTTGGCGGATTGGTTCCGCGCCGGGGCGAGGGACTACCCCTGGCGGCGCACCCGGGACCCCTACGCCATCCTCGTGTCCGAGGCCATGCTCCAGCAAACCCGGATCGCCACCGTTCTGGAAAAAGGCTACTTCGAGCGCTGGATGCGGGCCTTCCCCGACTGGGCCAGCCTCGCCGCGGCAGCCGAGGAGGACCTGCTGAAAGCTTGGGAGGGCCTCGGCTACTACAACCGCGCCCGCAATCTCCAGCGTGCCGCCGCCGAGGTATGCCGACGCTTCGACGGATCGCTGCCCGACGACCCCGACTCGATCCGCTCGCTTCCGGGCGTCGGGCCCTACACGGCGGGAGCGCTGCTCAGCCTCGCCTTCGACCGCCCCGCCGCCCTCGTCGATGGCAACGTCAGCCGCGTCCTTTCCCGGCTCCACGCCTGCTCCGTGCCGGTCGATTCGCCGGCCGGCATCCGTCTCGCCTGGTCGCGGGCCGAATCCCTCGTGCCCGAATCCGCCCCCGGTCTGCACAACTCTGCCCTGATGGAGCTGGGCCAACGCGTCTGCCGCCCCTCGCGCCCCGATTGCGATGCCTGCCCCGTGGCGGCCTTCTGCCGCGCCCGCGCTCTGGGCGAGGTGGACCGTTATCCGGCGAAAATGAAAAAAAAACAGCCAACCCGGCGCACCGAGACCGTGATCGCGGCTCTGCGCCACGGGCGAATCTGGCTCGTGCAGGAGAAGGGCTCCCGTCGTCGCGGCCTCTGGCGGCTGCCCGAGATCCCCGCCGAAGAAGCCGGGGATCTGCCCGAGATGCTGCGGCTCGAATACGCGATCACCCGCTACCGGGTGAGCCTTCGCGTCCACGAGCCTCCTGGAAACTGGCTCCCCATCCCAACCGGAGCATCCGGCGCCTGGCACGACCTTTCCGCCCCCGACTCGTGGCCCCCCCTCGGATCGCCATACAAAAAGGCCCTCCTGAAAATCGCGGAAATGGCCGGGGAAACTTGACCTTTCCGGCGCCCCGGACGAAAGGAAGCAGAAAAAGTTCAATTTTTCCGAGAAGTCGCTTGTCTTGTCCGGAAAATTTTTTAAAGATGGGAGAATCGGGAGTTTTTCGAGTTGTTTTTGAGAACGGGGCTGCCTAGCTTGGCCCTGCCCACCCATTTCCAGACGCTGTCAAATCCATCAGACCCAGACCCATGTGGAAAATTCTTCTAGTCATTGCATTCGTGGTCCTCGGGGGAGCCGCTTGGTTGTCCTACGACAAGCTCGATACAAAAAAGCAGCGTTTGACGGAGCGGGACTCCACCGACAAGCGCCTCTCCGACCTCACCGGTCGCTTCAACCAGACCACCGAGGAGATCACCTCGCTCGATCAGGCCATTCAGATGCTCGAGACCGAGACCGAGACGATCCAAACGGAGAAGACTGATCTCGACCTCAAGATCACCGAGGCCGAGGCCAAGCAAAAGGCTCAGGAGGCCGCCCTCCAGACCGCCCAGTCCGACCTCGACAAGGCGAAGGAGCTGATCCGCGACATTGCCGAGATCGAAGCGATCCAGCGCGAGATGTCCCAGATCCGCACCCAAATCGAAGAGGCGGAGATCGAGCTGACGCAGCTCGAAGGTGCCGTCGCCGCCGCCCAGGTGGAGCGCGACCGACTCGAAAAAGTCGCCGCCGAGCTTGCCGCCCTGCGCACAGACCAGGAGGCGGGCATGATCCGCGGCGAGTTCCAGAGCCAAATCAAGAACGCTTATAACCAGTGGGGCTTCGTCGTCGTGGCGGGCGGCAACGACCAAGGCGTCGTCAACCGCGCCCAGCTCGATGTCTACCGCCGCGGTCAGCCCATCTGCCGGCTGCTCGTCACCTCGGTCGAAGCCTCGGAATCCGTAGCCGACATCGTGCCCGGCTCGCTCGCTCCCGGCCAACGGGTGCAAGTGGGCGACACCGTGGTGAAATCCGTTCGCGTGCAGACGCAGGCTCCCGCTCCCGGAGGTGCGCCCGCGCCATCCGCAGGCGTTCCCGGAACCGATGCCGCGGATGGAATGGTGCCGGACGGGGACGGGATGGGCACGCCCGCCGATCCCTTCGGCGGCGGCATGGCTCCCTCCTCCCCCGCGCCTCCCGATCCCTTCGGCGCGCCCCCGGCGGACGGTGGCGGCATGGAAGGCGGCGGCGGCGCGCCTCCCGATCCCTTCGGCGCGCCTCCGGCGGACGGTGGCGGCATGGAAGGTGGCGGCACGCCTACCAACACTCCCCCGGATCCCTTTCAATAAGTCTCAGGCCCGCCCGGACCTCCCATCCTCTCTAAAGCGATGAAAAAACTCTTCATGATCCTGTCCTGCTTCGTCATGCTCGGCGCAGCAGTCGTTGCCGTCCTCAACAAAAACGACCTCGACGATCTCAACACTGTCCTAGCCCGCCTTAAGGCTGAAGTGGTGGACGTCACCAACAAGCTCAACGAAGCCGAAGCAAAGCGGGACGAAACCCGCGAGAAGGAAAACCGGGCCAAGGATGCCCGGAACCAGATCTCCGCGGCGAAAGCCGAGGCGGAGCAGACCCTCAAGCGGGTCGAGCGCGAACTCGAGACCGTGAGCGACAAGCTTAAGGGCGTCGAGATCGAAAAGAAGGAGATCGACCTTGCCGTCGAGAAGGCCTTCCCCGACGGCAACATCAAATCCGCCGAAGACCTGCAAATGAGCCTGACGATGCTCAAGGACACCCTCACCGAAAGCCAAAACCGAAAGACGGAGCTCAACGCCGCCCTCGGCAACGCAGCCCAAGCGAGGCAGGCACAGGTGGCGAAGGTGCGGGAAGAGGAGTCCTTCCAAATGGAGCGTGCCCAGCGGCTCGCCCTCAACGGCCTCGTCGCCACCGTCATCGCCGTCAACCGCGACTGGGGTTTCGTGATGGTCAACGCCGGCCGCGCCCATGGCGTTTCCGCCGATGCGTCCCTCCTCGTCAAGCGCGGCAACACCCGAATCGCGCGTCTCCGCATCGTCAACCTCGAAGAGATGGCTGTCGTCGCCGATGTCGTCGATTCCTCGCTCGTGCAAGGCATCGAGGTGCAGCCCGGCGACAAGGTCATCTTTGAAAACGTCCAGTGATCTCCACCATCTCCGCCATGTCCCTGCTACGTCCGCTTTTCCTTGTTCTCCCCTTCTCAGCCTTGGCTTTGCTTTCCTCGTGCGAGACCCTCGGACAAAAGGAGCCCAAGCCGCAGCGGGAGCGCCTCAGCAGCATGCCCCACAACCTCCCCGCCCAATGGGAAGGCCAGGCGGGCATGCCCGGAATGATGGGCGGCATGTGATCGCATTGCAGATGCGGGCCGCATAGAGGCCCAGTTCGCGCGCCCCTCCCTCCGTCTTTCCGCCCCCCCGAACCCCCGACCCGCTCCCGACCGATGCCGAACTCCAATCTTCCCGAAATGGGTTTCACCTCGAACTTCGACGCCGAGGAGAGGGCCCAGCTTGGAAACTTCGGCGAATTCATCTCCCTTCAGGACGGCGCCCCCCTCATCGACGAAGGCCACAGGCAGGACGCCCTCTTCATGATCATTTCGGGAACCTTCCACGTGCAAACCGTGGTGACCGGTCGCCCTGTCCTCCTCGGCACCCTTAAAGCCGGCGACACCGTCGGGGAGATCAACATGTTCGACCCCGGACATGCGAGCGCCAGCGTCGTCGCGAAATCCTTCGCTGAAGTCTGGAGAATCGACCGCGGACGCCTCGAGCAGTATCTGGAAGCCCATCCCCGCACCGCCGCACGCCTTCTCGTCAACGTGGCGACCCAGCTCAGCAAGCGCCTCCGCAAGACGAACGAAAAGGTCGCCATGGCCCGCGAGGCCATGTTCGACTCCTTCTGAGCCGACCGCGGACCGGCCCCGCGACGAGGCCTGGGAAGTGGAGGCGAAAAACGCCCCATGCCGGTTTCGACCACATTCCCCCTGGAGATCCCCACCGGGCCGCTCTCCGCGCTGGTGCTTCTGTTCGCCTTTGCCATCGGCCACGCCCTCGCCGACTTCCCCCTGCAGGGCGACTTTCTCTCCCACGGAAAGAACCGCAACAGCCCGTCTCCGCCCCTCGCCGACGGTCGTGGTTCGCCGAAGTCCCTCTGGATCTACCTGATGAGCGCGCACTGCCTCGTCCATGCCGGCTTCGTCTGGCTGGTCTGCGGCAGCGCCCTGCTCGCCTTCGCCGAGTTCGTCCTCCACTGGATCATCGACGTCCTAAAATGCGAGGGACGCACCTCTTTCGAAACCGACCAGTGGCTCCACATCGCGACCAAGGCGCTCTACGTGGGCATCCTCTGGGCGGGCTGGATCTCTTAGCGGACCCGACCGCCACCGGCAAACCGCTCCCCGGCAAGGACGGTGTTGAAATCGTTCCCTTCGTGGAGCAAAGTTGCGGGATGAAACCCTTCGGCCTCTCTCTCGCCCTGCTCTCGGGCCTGCTCTGCCTCTCCGGCCCCCGCCCCGCCGCCGCCCAGGAGGGCGAAGGCAAGGACGACGGATTCAAGGAAATGGAGCTCTTCACCGAGGTCCTCGAGACCATCCGCCAGGGCTACGTCGATGCCGACAAGGCCACCTACGAGAAGCTCATCAACAGCGCTCTCGAGGGCATGCTCTCCGCCCTCGACCCTCATTCGCAGTTCATGCAGCCGAAGGTCTTCGACCAGCTCAAGCGGCACACCGACAGCACCTACGAAGGGATCGGCGTCACCATTTCGACGAGGAACGACACCCTCACCATCGTCACCGCCCGCGAAGACGGACCCGCCGCCCGAGCCGGCGTCCTGCCCGGCGACCAGATCCTCAAGATCAACAACATGCTCACCGAAGACGTCGGCATGGCCGAGGCCATCAACCTGCTCCGCGGAAAGCCCGGCGAATCCATCACCCTCACGATCCGGCGCCCCGCCACGCAGAAGCTCCACGAATTCGAGATGAAGCGCGAGATCATCAAGCAGTCCTCCGTCGTCGACGCCCGCATCCTCCCGCCCCGGCTCACCGCCCCCTACCGCATGGGCTACGTGCGCATCCTCCAATTCAGCGAACCCACCGCCGACGAACTCGCCGACGCCCTCGACGAGCTCGAGCAGGAAGGCATGGACGCCTTCGTCCTCGACATGCGCAACAATCCCGGCGGTCTCCTCGGATCCGCCATCGACGTCTGCGGAGAGTTCGTCAAGCCCGGAACCGTCGTGCTCACCACCGAGGGCAAGCCCGGGTCGGGCGAGATCAAGGTCTACCGCACCACCGCCGACCGGAAGCGCCGCCCCCGCGACTACCCTCTCGCCATCCTCCTCAACCACGCCTCGGCCAGCGGATCCGAAGTCGTGGCCGGCGCGCTCCAGGACCTCAAACGCTGCATCGTCGTCGGCGAGACCTCCTTCGGCAAGGGCTCGGTCCAGTCCGTCATTCCCATCGGCGAAGGAAAGGCCCTCCGCATGACCACCGCGAAATACTACACCCCGAGCCACCGCACCATCCACGAGAACGGAGTGGTCCCGAACATCGTCGCCCCCCTGACACCGGCGCAGGAGCAGCAGCTCTTCCAGTGGTTCGGACGGTCCACCCTCGACCCCGAGGAGCAGAAGCGCCTCGAAAACTACACCGACCCCCAGCTCGTCCGCGCTGTCGATGCCATGAAGGGCGCGCTCGTCTACGCGAAAACCCTCGCCGCCGGCGCGGGTGCGGGCGCCGCAGAAGGCGAAGGCGATGCGCCCGAAGCCGAAACCATGAAAGATCGCAAGGAAAAGACCGAGGCCGGTTCCG
>SLGN01000236.1 GCA_007123695.1 Verrucomicrobiales bacterium | reverse complement strand
TGATGGTCGGGATTCCTTTTCGCGTCCGAAGCGGGCAAAGTAGTCCAGCGCTTCAGCGCGTGGCGGAGGATGGGCGCACTCATCAGCGTTCCCACTTTCCACTTTGCTCGCGGCGGCGGCTGAGGGCGAGGTAGTGGCCGAGGGATCGGAGGCACTGCCATTGCAGGAAGAGGAAGCCGGCCGGGATTGCGAGCCAGCGGTGGCGGACCTTGGGCAGGGCGAGGCCAACGAGGCCGCAGAGGTAGCAGGCGGCCTGCGCGGCCAAGGCGAGCCGGAAGAAGGCCGAGTCGCGGGCCAGAGCGACCGAGGCTATAAAACAAATGGCGAGAAGGAAGGGGCCGGCGAGGCGCGAATACTTGTGCGAGACGAGTTGCCACCAGCAGCGGTTCCTCCAGGGCAGGAGCCAGCCGGGATAGCGGAAGAGCATCTGGTAGTTCCCCGCGAGGGTGCGCACCTTGCGGCGGCGCTCGCGCTCGGGGGCGAGGGTCTGGGGGTCGTAGGCTTTTGCCGCAGGTTCGAAGAGAATGCGCCCGCCGCGCACCAGGGCCTGCATCGGCACGACGACGTCGTCGATGAGGGTGTCGTCGGGGATGGGCTCGTAGGCGGATCGACGCAGGGCGTAGATCGCCCCGGTGCATCCGATCACGGAGTCGAGGAGGGCTTCCTCGCGGCGCAGGAACTTCTCCAGCCGCCAGTAGGCGTCGATCCCGGTGGCGGCCCCCTCGGAGGAGGGCTCGATCTCGAGGCTGCCGCTGACGCCTGCGACGGCCGGGTCCAGGCGCAGAGGGGCGACGAGCCGCGCCACCGCCTCCCCGTCGAAGCGCTGCCGCGCGTCGGCGAAGACGAGGATCTCGCCGCTGGCGGCGGCAGCGGCGAGGTTGAGGCCGGCGGCCTTGCCGCGGCGCTCGGACTGCTCGACGAGGCGCAGGGGGATGCCGGCATCGGCCTGCCGCGCCCGCTCCGCCGTGGCGTCGCGGCAGCCGTCGCAGACGAGCACGATCTCGCGTTCGCCGGGATAGACGCAGGCGGCAAGGTTGCGCAGCCGGTCGGCGATGCGGTCCGCCTCGTCGCAGGCGACCAGCACGAAGCTGACCGAAGGAGCGTCGGACGCGCCGCTCGCCGAGCGAGGCAGCTCGTCCGCCGCAGCGGCTCCGCGCCGCAGGATGGCGTTGAGCCCGCGAAGGAGCAGCGGGTAGCCAAGGTAGGCATAGCCGACCGCCCCGAGCGAGAGCCAAAAGAGAAGAACGAGCATGGTAGAGCTTGGGCCGAGGCGTTTCCGGTGCGACCGGGTTACGCCGCCAATTCAACAGGGTATGCCCACCGAGTCAACAGGGTAGAGCGGCTGGGCTTGCCCGTGTCGGAGGCGGGAAGGCCCGACGCCCATCCTCCGCCACGCGCTAAAGCGCTGGACTACTTTGCCTGTGTCGGACGCTGCAAGGCACGACGCCCGGCCACCGCGACGATCTGATGCGCCGTGCTACTTCGCCAAGAAAATCAAAAATCAGCCCTCAACAAAACGACCGAAGGCGTGCAGGTCGTTTGGACAGGCACGGATGTGCCGTGCCCGAAGGGCGAGGCGCCGTGGGGAGGCGACGAGTCAATCACCAATCGTCAATCCCGCCCATCTCAAACGCTGTGCTACCTTGCCCCGCCTTCATCCTTCATCCTTCATCCTTCATCCTTCCCATGCCTTCCCTCGCGCTCTCGACCTGCTGGAACTCCCACCGGCATTCGGACGGCTACGCCATGCTGGAGGAAATCCGTGGCCTGGGCTTCTCCCGCGTCGAGCTCAGCCACGGCATCGGGGCGCCGCTCGTCGAGGGAATCCTGCGCGCCCTCGCCGACGGCGTCGTCGCGGTCGGTTCGGTTCACAACTTCTGCCCTCTGCCCGCCTCGGCGACGGGGGCGGCGCCCAACCTCTTCCAGCCGAGCGCCCGCGCCCGCGACGAACGGCGTGCCTGGCTCCGCCATTCGCTCCATACCCTCGACTTCGCCCGGCGGGTCGGGGCCGGCCATGTCGTGATGCATTCCGGCAGCGTCGGCTTCCGCCTCGCCTCGCCCGCCCCGACCCTCGCGCTCGGTCTCGGGGCGGGAGAAGCCCGCCGCGCTCGGGCTCTGCGACGACTTCGCAAAGCGGCGGCGGCGACCCTTCCCCGGGTCGAGGATGCCTACCGCGCGCTGCTCCCCGCCGCCGCCGCGCTACAGCTCGTTCTCGGTCTTGAAAACCGCGAGGGCGTCCTCGAGCTTCCGCTCGACGCGGAACTGCCCGGCCTCCTCGCCCGGCTCGACGACCCCGGCCTCGGCTACTGGCACGACACCGGCCACGCCGAAATCAAGCACCGGCTCGGCCTTCTCGATCCCGCCGCCCACCTCGAATCCCTCGCCGGGCGCCTCGTCGGCTTTCACCTCCACGACGTCGACGATTCCGGACGCGATCACCGCGCCGTCGGCACCGGCACCGTCGACTTCGGGCTCGTCGCGCGCTTCGTCCGGCCGGAGCACGCCCTCGTCCTCGAGCCCAGCCCCCGCCTTTCCGCCGACGAGGTCCGGGCTTCGCGCGGACGATTGCTAGATGTCCTTTCGTGACCGGCACGCCGCCAGCATCAGAGCCGCTCGTCGTAGTCGCCTTCGGGCAGGACCGACTTCACGTCGTAGACCACGCCGCCCTCCCGCACCCAGTCGCGCATGCGCAGGCCGCGGAAGGCGTCGTGGGCCACCGCGAGCACGACCGCGTCGCAGCCGCCCCGCGCGGCCTCGAAGCCCGCCTCGTCGAGCAGCTCGACGCGATGCTCGGCGAGCAGGCGCGGCGCGTCGGCGACGGGATCGTAGAGCAGCACGGTCGCGCCGAACTCCTCCAGCTCGCGGACGATGTCGAAGACGCGGCTGTTGCGCACGTCGGGGCAGTTTTCCTTGAAAGTGGCCCCCAGCACGAGGACGCGTGCCCCGCGCACCACGCCGCCGCCCGCGACGAGCCGCTTCACGACGCGGTTGGCGACGAAGACGCCCATGCCGTCGTTGATGCGCCGGCCCGCGAGGATGACCTGCGGATGGTAGCCGGCCGACTCGGCCTTGTGGGTCAGGTAGTAGGGATCGACCCCGATGCAGTGGCCGCCGACGAGGCCGGGGCGGAAGGGCAGGAAGTTCCACTTCGTCCCCGCCGCCTCCAGCACCTTCGCCGTGTCGATGCCGAGCCGCTGGAAGATGATGGCCAGCTCGTTGACGAAGGCGATGTTGATGTCGCGCTGGCAGTTCTCGATGACCTTGGCTGCCTCGGCCACGCGGATGGACTCGGCGAGGTGGATGCCCGCCTCGACGACCGAGCCGTAGATTTGCGCGAGGCGCGCGGCGGTCTCGCGGCTGTCGCCGGCGACGACCTTGACGATGCGGTCGACGGTGCGCTCGCGGTCGCCGGGATTGATGCGCTCGGGCGAGTAGCCGACGTGGAAATCCTCGCGCCACCTGCCCCCGCCCGCGGCCTCGATCTCGGGCACGCAGTCCTCCTCGGTCGCCCCGGGATACACCGTCGACTCGAAGACGACGATGGCGCCGCGCTTCAGGTTCGCCCCCACGGTGCGGGCGGCCCCGAGGAGCGGTCCTAGGTCGGGGCGCCTCGAGGCGTCCACCGGCGTCGGCACCGTCACGACGACGAGGTCCGCCTCGCGCAGTGCCGCCGCGTCGTCGCGGAACTCGATCCCGCATTCGGCCACCCCCGGCACCTCGCCGAGGCGGTCGTGCCCGGCCCGCAACTCCTCGATGCGCGAGGGGTCGAGGTCGTAGCCGATGACCCGGTAGCGGCGGGAAAAGCAGGCGGCGAGGGGCAGGCCCACGTAGCCGAGGCCGACGACGGCGATGGTTTCGGACATGGTCGAGAAAAGGGCGGGGTCGAGGAACGGGCGGTTGCGCGGGCGGATTTGTCCCGGTTGAAGCGATAGCCGCAGAACGGGCGCGTTCAAGGGGCATTCGAGGCCACATCCGTCGCCTGCGACAGAATCCCGGCTTGCAGTTCTGCCGCTCCGCGCGAACTCTCCGCATTCGGCCCCTACTCCGCCACAAGCTGAAGCGCCCTCCTCGCAAAGAAAATCAAAAACCAGCACTCAACAATCCTCAATCTTCAATCCCTCCCGCCGCCCGCCGACGTGCTGGACTACCTTGCCCGCTTCGGACGCGGCAACGACCTAGGCCCATCCTCCGCCACGCGCTAAAGCGCTGTGCTACTTTGTCCGCATCGACCGCGACAGGGCGATCCGTTCCGCAGGCCAATTCGAAGCTCAGGCCAAATCAAAAATCCAAAATCAACAATCGTCAATCGCCAATCCCGCCCGGCCTCCGCCACGCGCTGAAGCGCTGGACTACTTTGCCCCCCGACTTCATCCTTCATCCTTCCCCATGCTCCGTCTCGTCCTCCGCGATCTCGCCTCCGTCGTCCGCCACCGGCGCGAGCATGGGCTGCGAGCCACTCTCGGCTGGCTGCGCTCGCGCGATTCGCCGACGACCTTCCAGTTCGCGAAGTACGTCCTCTTCGGCGGCGTCACCACTCTCGTCCACCTCGCCCTCTTCGCCGTGCTCACCCACACTGTCCTTCCCGCGCACGACTACCTCCCCGGCGGCGCATTGGCCCCCGAGTTGAAACAGCGCCACGCCATTCTCAGCAATCTGCTCGCCTTCCCGCTCGCCGCCGCCGTCAACTACCTCTTCAACCTGCGCTTCGTCTTCACCCCCGGGCGCCACACGCAGGCGCGCGAGTTCGGGCTCTTCGTCGGGATCGCGCTGCTCAGCTTCGGCGCCGGCCTGCTCTGCGGTCCCTTGCTCATCTCCCGAGGTCTCGATCCCTGGATCGCCCAGGCCGGCCTCACCGTCGGCTCGGCCCTCGTAAACTACTTCAGCCGAAAATTTTGGGTCTTCCTGCGGTGACGCTCTCCCCCGCTTTGTCCGCCAGTTTCCTATGGACGGTCCACCGTTCACCGTCCACCGTTCTCACCGCTTATGCCCTCCGCCTACGCCGCCCTCCAGACCGAACTCCGCACCTCGCCCCGCACCTGGCTCGTCACCGGCGGGGCGGGCTTCATCGGCTCGCATCTTATCGAACGCCTCCTCGGCCTCGGCCAGCAGGTTGTCTGCCTCGACAATTTCTCCACCGGCCACCGCGCCAATCTCGAAGCCGTGGTCGGCGGCGATCCGGAGCGTGAATCCCGCCTCCGCCTCGTCGAGGGCGATCTCTCCGACCTCGGTGCCTGCCGCGAGGCCGTCGCCGGGGTCGATCACATCCTCCACCAGGGCGCCCTCGGCTCGGTCCCCCGCTCCCTCGAGGAGCCGCTCGCAAGCCACGCCGCCAACGCCACCGGCACCCTCAACCTCTTCGAGGCCGCCCGTCTCGCCGGGGTGCGCCGCGTCGTCTACGCCTCCTCCAGCGCCGTCTACGGCGACGAGCCCCACCTGCCCAAGACCGAGGACCGCACCGGCAACCTCCTCTCCCCCTACGCCGCGACCAAGGCCGTCGACGAAGTCTACGCCAACGCCTACTCCCGCGCCTACGGCATGGAGTTCGCCGGGCTGCGCTACTTCAACGTCTTCGGTCCGCGCCAGGATCCCGAGGGGCCCTACGCCGCCGTCATTCCCATCTGGGTGCGGTCCATGCTGCGCGGCGAGCCCATCGCCATCAACGGCGACGGCGAGACCTCGCGCGACTTCACCTACGTCGAAAACGTCGTCCAAGCCAACCTGCTCGCCGCGACCGCCCCCTCCCTCGCCGACCCCAGCCGCGCCTACAACGTCGCCGTGGGCGAGCGCACCACCCTCAACGAGCTCTTCGCCCGCCTCCGCGAGGCCCTCCTCGCAGTTCGTCCCGACCGGGACATCCCCGATCCCGAATACCGCGACTTCCGGCCCGGCGACGTGCGGCATTCCCTCGCCGACTACTCCCGCGCCCGCGACGAGCTCGGCTACGAACCCACCCACGGGCTCGCCGAGGGCCTCGCCATCGCGATGGAGTGGTATGCCGAGACCCTCGGCTGACCTTTGCCCGCCTGCCCCGCCGCCTCGCCATGCGAATCCTCTGGGTCAAGTCAGGCCCCCTCTTTCCCCTCAACACCGGGGGGCGGCGCCGCACCCACGCGATGCTGGCGGAGCTGGCCCGCCGCCACCACGTCACCTACCTCGCCAACCTGCCCGAAGGACAGACCCTCGCCGAGGGCGAGGCCGAGGCGCCCTACGCCGCTAGGAAAATCTGGATCCCCTCCCGCGAGCCCGCCGAGGGAACCTTCGCCTGGGCCCGCGACGTGACGACGAACCTGCTCCTCTCCACACAGCCCTATGTGCTCGACCGCTACCGCAACCCCGACCTAGCGGCGAAGCTGCTCGAGTTCGACGCCAGTGGAGACTTCGACGTCATCGTCTGCGACTTCCTCACCCCGGCGGTGAACTTCGACTTCGACCGCCTCCGCACCCCCGCCTTCCTTTTCCAGCACAACGTCGAGGCGCAGATCTGGCGGCGCCTTGCCGAGGAAAAGGGCAACCCGCTCGTGCGCCTCCTCTTCCGCGACCAATGGCGTCGCATGGCCGCCGCCGAGGCCTCCCTCGCCGCCCGCTTCCGAGGCGTCGTCGCCGTCTCGCCCGAAGACGCCGCCCACCATCGCGACGTCTACGGCCTCGCCAACCTCCTCGGTGCGGTGCCTACCGGGGTCGACACCGAGCAGTTCCGCCCCCCCGAGCCGCGCGAACCCGAGACCGGGACGATCGGCTTCCTCGGCTCGATGGACTGGATGCCGAACATCGAATGCGTCGTCCACTTCGCCCGCGAGATCCTGCCTGCGGTGCGGGCGAGGCGAACCGTGGCGCGTTTTCTCGTGATCGGCCGCGACCCCGCCCCCGCCGTGCGCCGGCTCGCCGAGGAGGACCCTG
>SLGN01000521.1 GCA_007123695.1 Verrucomicrobiales bacterium | reverse complement strand
CGCGTATTCCTCCAGCGGCCCTGTTTCATTCACAATGAGGAGCCGTCCTCCCGTGATCTCGTGTCTTTGGCCTCCGCAGACCAGCCAGCCTCGGTATGGGTTTTGGCGAAGCCAGACGGAAGTCTTCTTCCCAGGGGATTGGCGGAAAAAAACGGCACCGCTTGCATCGGGCGTCATGCCCAAGGCGTTTCCGTGCTTGTCGGCAAATTTGTGGAAAGGTGCGCCGGGGAGGGATGCGCAGGAGGAGGCAGCCGCAACGCAGAAAGCCGCCGCTGCAGCGATCGCAAGGGGGCGAATGCTTCTCGGTGGAAGGGCAGGCATTGCGCACCCGAGTGCAGAACCCGGAATCCGTCCAGTCCTTTTTGGGCCTACCCCATGGAAGCAGACCGGCGACGATGCGCCCGTTTCCGGGGCGACCGCCTCCCGACGAGTGCCCCTTTTCGATGGCATTTCCGCGAATGTCCCGGAAGATCTTGGCTTGTCCGAAAGATGAATGCCCCGACAATCGCAGCGATCGCGAGTCCGCCCGGAGTGGGGGCGGTGGCCTTGGTGCGCCTCAGCGGCGCGGGGGCCGCGGCTGTCGCCGGCACCGTCTTCCGCGGGCGCCCGGTCTCGGACTGGATCCCGCGGCAGCAGCATTTCGGCAGGATCGTGGACGCTACTGGGGCAGTCGTTGACGAGGTGCTGCTCGCGTGGTTTCCGGCGCCGGGCAGCTTCACGGGGGAGGAGATGGTCGAGATTTCGTGCCACGGCGGGCCCTTGGTGACGCGGCGGGTGCTGGAGTCGCTGCTGGAGGCGGGTGCGGCGCCGGCCCGCGCCGGCGAGTTCTCGGAACGCGCTTTCTGCAACGGTCGCCTCGATCTGACCCAGGCCGAGGCGATCATGGATTTGATTTCGGCGAAGACCGATCTGGCCCTAAAGGCGGCGGGGGAGCAGCTTGCAGGACGCTTGGGCCGCGAGGTCGAAGGTCTGCGGCAGGGCCTGATCGGTCTGCTCGCCCATGTCGAGGCCTACATCGACTTCCCCGAGGAGGACATCTCGCCGGAGACGGGGGCTTCGCTGATGGCGGCGATGGATGCCGAGCTGGGGCGGATGCACCGGCTGCTCGCGACCGCCGATCAAGGGCGCATCCTGCGCGAGGGATTGCGCACGGTGATCTGCGGTCCGCCGAACGCGGGCAAGTCGAGCCTGCTCAACCGGCTCGTTGGCTTCGACCGGGCCATCGTCAGCGAACTGGCGGGGACGACGCGGGACACTGTGGAGGAGTTCGTGAACGTGGTCGGCATCCCGCTGCGGCTGGTCGATACGGCTGGGATCCGCGAGGAGGCTGAGGAGATCGAGCGCGAGGGCATCGCACGCAGTCGCGCCGCGATCGCCGGGGCGGAGCTGGTGCTGCTGGTGGTGGACGCGAGCCGTGCGGCGTCGCAGCTCGACCCGATCGAGGTGCCGGAGGCAAGCCGTCTCGTTCGTCTCCTGAACAAGGCGGACCTGCCCCGCCACGCGGACTGGGCGGAGGCGGAGGGAATCGCGCTCTCCTGCCTCGACGAGGCCTCGGTCGATGCCTTCCGCGAGCGCCTCGCCTCGATTCTGCTGCAAGGGGGCGGCTTCGACGCGGACCATCCTGTCGCGATCAACGCACGGCATCAGCACTGCCTGCGGCGGGCCACGCGTGATCTGGAGGCGGCGCGCGCACTTCTGGAGGCGGGCGAGTCGCCCGAGTTCGTGGCCCTTGATCTGCGCTCCAGCCTCGACGCGGTGGGCGAGGTGGTGGGCCGTACCGACGTGGAGGAGATTCTCGGCGAAATTTTTGCCACTTTCTGCGTCGGGAAGTGATCCCGGTGGCCGCGTCATTGAGTCGGAATCGAGCAAGGCAGGTGATTTGCCCCCCTCGCGATGAACGAGTTTCCCCGGGGGCGACCATTCTGTCTGCCTGCAAGGGGGCTGTCCGGGTTGCGGGGACGGCTCGTCGGCAAAAGAAAAAAAGCGCCGCCCTGTCCAGAGCGGCGCCCTTTTTGCGGAAGGTTTCGCACCCGAGGGGACACTTCAACCGAAGATCGAGGTGACTGGCTTGCCCTTGTCGGCGAAGGTGAAGGGGCGCTGGGTCGGGGAGTAGACGACTTCTTCGAGGTCGAGCCCGAGACCGTAGCCCATGGTGGCGAGGAAGTCCTCCGGCTTGACCGGGTTGGACTTGACCTTGCGGCCCTGGCCGTCGGTTTCGCCGTAGACGGTGCCGCCCTTGACGCCGCCGCCGGCGAGGACGCAGGAGTAGGCGGCGGGGAAGTGGTCGCGACCGTTGTTCATGTTGATAACGGGGGTGCGTCCGAACTCGGTTCCGACGGCGACGAGGGTGGTGTCGAGGAGACCCCGTTCGTCGAGATCGCGGAGAAGGGTGGCGAGCGCGGTGGCGAACTCGGGGACGCGGTTCTGCGTGCCGGTGTCGATGTCCTGGTGCATGTCCCAGCCCCCGGCCACGACTTCGACGACGCGCACGCCGTGTTCCACGAGGCGCCGGGCGAGGAGGCAGCCCTGGCCGAGGCGGTTCTCGCCGTATTCGGAGCGGTTGGACTCGCCGGAAATGTCGAAGGCCTTGAGGGAGTCTCCGGCAAGGAGGGTGTTGGCCTGGTCGTAGTATTCGACGTAGGACTGGGGTCCGGAGTACTTGAACTTCTCAGTGAATTGCTGGCCGAGTTTGCGGGCCATTTCCATGCGGCGCTGAAAGCGGTCGCCCTCGACAATGGGATCGGTGTTGGGGACGCCGCCGGACGGATCGGCGATGGGCAGGGGGCTGAGGGAGGGATCCATGAAGCCGGCGTTGGAGGTGCTCTGGCCGACGAGGACGCTGTCGGGGAGCTCCTTGCCGCGCTTGCCGAGGAGGGTCTCGGCCCAGGGCCCCACGGTGGGGTGGACGATGGTGGCACGCTTTTCGTAGCCGGTCCGCATGACGTACTGGCCCTGCTCGTGCGCTCCGTTGGTGGAGGTCATCGAGTTGATCACGGCGAGCTTGTCGGCATGGGGGGCAAGGGGCTCGAGGTGCATCCCGAACTTCATGTTGTCGACCTTGGTGTCGATCATCTCGGTGCGGCCCATGACGCCTTTGTCCTTTTTGGGGTCGAAGGTGTCGAGGTGGGTCATGCCTCCGGAGAGGTAGATGTAGATGAGGTTCTGCGCCTTCTTGCCGTCTTGGGCGCGGAAGTTGCGGGGCAGGAAGGGGACGCTGAGGCTGAGCCCGAAGGACAGCTTCGCGGTCATCTCCATGAAGTAGCGGCGGCTGAAGGGATCTTTCCCGGCGAGTTCGGCGATGTGCATGGCTGGATGGGGGTGGAAGGTTTTGCTCGAGTGGGGCGGGGGTGCGCGTGCGGATCTTGTGCTTATTGAATGAAGAGGAATTCGGGGCTGTTGATGAGAGCCCAGGCGAGGTCGCTGATGCCCTCGTCGCCGTAGTCCTCCATCATGCCGGTGCCGAGGTCGAGCTCCTCCTTGTTGGGGAAGCGGTTGAGGAGGGTGAAGAAGACGTGCCTAACCTTGTCGTCGGGGCCGTCGAGGGCTTCGAGGTCCTCGACGATCTTGGAGGAGGGGCCGGTGAGCTGGCGCGTCACGCTGCCGTTCATCAGGGCGAGCACCTGGGGCACGGAACCGTCGTAGTTGTGGTCGTCGGTGATGCGGCGGTCGGACTGGCCGAAGGTGTCGAGCAGCGAACCGCCGGGAGCCGGTTGGGTCAGTTCGGAGGCACGCAGCTCGGTGTCGTTGACCATGACGGGAAGGGAATCGCCGCTTTCCGACACCATGGCCATGGAGGACCCGCGCCCGCGGAGGCTCTGCCACATTTCGTAGTGTTCCCACACGTCCTCGTGGCTGGCGCTGCTGAAGTCAATGTCGAGGATCTTCCGGTAGAAGGAGCCGTCGCCGCCCTGTTTCTCGTCGATCTCGGCGCCCTGCGAGAGGACCATGATGGAATCCCAGGCCTGCTCGGCCCGCATGCGCCGGAGGACGGGACCGGTGAAGTAGTATTTCTGGGTCAGGTCGGGCTCTTCGGCGGTGGCGATGGACTGGTAGGCGCGGGTGTTGTAGAGGATGCGCATGAACTCGCGCAGGTCGTAGTTGACCCGGCGCATCTCGCTCTCGATGAACTTCAGGACCTCGGGCTGGGAGGCGCGCTTGATCTCGTCGTCGCTGAAGTCGTTGACCGGCTCGATGATGGCGCGACCGAAGGCGCGGCCCCACATGCGGTTGGCGATGACGAGGGCGAAGCGGGGGTTGTCCGGCGCGACGAGCCAGTCGGCGAGGGCCTCGCGGCGGGTCTTGCCGCCGGTCTTGGCGGTGGGGCCGAGGAGGACGCGGGGCGAGGCGACCTGTTCGGGCTTGCCGCCCGATCCGATGAAGTCGTGCGGCAGCACGGTCTCGAGATCCTTGTTGTCGGCCACGTTCCAGCCGAGGGCGTTGACGAAGAAGCGGAAGGAGTTGCTGTTCTGGTCGCGGGGCATGATTCCCTTGTAGTTCTCGGCCCACTTCATGAAGTCGTTGCGCCAGCCGGGAGGCGCGTTGGGCATCTCGATGGTGCCGCCGCCCATCATGGAGGAGGAGGAGCGGTAGCCGATGGAGCGCTGGGTGTTGCCGAAGAAGGCGGCCATCTGGAAGAAGTCGCCCTGGGTCCAGTCGTCGAAGGGGTGGTCGTGGCACTGGGCGCAGGAGATGTCGATGCCGACCATGACCTGGCCGAAGTTGGCGAAGGCGTCGAACTCCATGCCGGTGTCGCGCAGGATGAAGCCGGAGGCGGGATTGTGGCCCACGTTGCCCTCGGCAAGGATCATGTCGCGGACGATTTCGTGGTAGCGCCGGTTCTCCCGGAGCTGCTCGCGCCACCAGTGGATGTAGGGGTCCATGCGGATGCCGTTCTGGAAGTCGCTGGCATGGAGACGGTACATGTCGGCGAAGTAGTTGAAGAGGTGCGAGGCGTAGCCGGGGGAGAGCAGCAGCTCGTCGATGAGGGCTTCGCGCTTGTCGGGGCGGGCGCTCTCGGCGAAGCGCAGGAACTCCTCGCGGGTGGGGATGCGCCCGGCGATGTCGAGATAGACGCGGCGCACGAAGAGGTCGTCGGGGAGGGCTTCGTTGAAGGAGGTGAAGCCGTTCTTCTTCAGCGTGGTCGCCAGCAGGGTGTCGATCTGCCGAGCCGAGGCCTTGGTGAAGCTGTCGTCGCCGATCTTGGCGAGGCGTTCGGCGGCCTCGTGGTCTGCGGGGATGAACTTGTCCTTCGACACGAGGATCTCTTGGCCGTTCTGGAGCCGGAACTTGTAGTTGTCGCCCTCGATGCCGAGGAAGACGGCTTGGAGCGGCTTGCCGTCGGTGCTCGTCCAGGTGCGGGCTTCGACCGGAGGCGTGGGGGCGAGGAGCGAGAGGGCGGCGAGGGCTCCCAGAAGGGGAAGAGTGGTTTTGGGTTTCATCTCTGAGGAGGTTGGAGGGCTCTGTGGCTCGAAGTTGGCTCTGTGGCTCTTTTGGGTATATCGGGAACGGCGTGGATCGTCACGATTATTTTCATTTGGACCGCAAAAATGTGACCGATTTCGGCGGGAATCGGCGTTTTTCGGCCTCCGCTACCGTCGAAAGCGGTAGAGGGCCTCGCCCGAGCGGATCACGAGGCTGCCGTCGAGGGCGAGGGGAGAGGCCATGATGGTGCCGTCGAGCTGGTTGCGGGCGACGACCTCGAAGATGCGTCCGGGCTTGATGACGGTGACGACGCCCTCCTGGCTGGCGAGGTAGACGTGCCCGTCGGCGAAGAGGGGGGAGGCCGAGTAGTTGCCGTCGACGCGCTCGGTCCAGTGCGGGGTGCCGGTGCGGACGTCGAAGCAGCTTGCGACGCCGCCGTCGGCGAGCACGTAGAGTTCGCTGCCCACGATCAGGGGCGAGGGGCGCGTGGCGATGCGGCGGGATTCCTTCCAGGCGATCTTGTCGCTGCCGGTGATGTCGCCGTCGCCGTCGGGACGCACGGCGAGCAGGTCGGGCTTGCCGTAGCCGGTGCAGACGAAGAGGAGGCCGGCGGCTTCGTGGTAGACGGGGCGGGGCACGACGGAGAAACCGTCGCCGTGGTCGAGCTTCCAGAGTTCGGCGCCGGTGGCGGGGTCGTAGCTGACGAGCCATTGCGCGCCCATGCAGACGAGCTGCTCGCGGCCGCGCTTGTCGACGATGGCGAGCGGCGTGTTGTAGGATTTGCGCTGGTCGCCGGTCGGGGTGCGCATCTCGGGACGGTCGGTCGACCAGAGGGTCTCGCCGGTGCGGACGTCGAGGGCGGTGACGAACTGGCGGTCGACGCCGTCGCAGATGAGGACGAGGCGTCCGTCGTGGACCACTGGGGAGCTGCCGGGTCCGACGCCGTGCTCGAGGTCGATGCGCTTCTGCCACACGATGCCGCCCTCGGCGGTGTCGATGGCGAAGGTGCCGAAGGCGCCGAAATGGCAGAAGAGGACGCCCCCGTCGAGGACCGGGGTGGGGGAGGCGAAGCTGTTGAGAGCGTGGATCGTCTGGGGGCGCTCGATGGAGGCCAGCTCGACGGTGCGGACGATCTCGCCGGTGGCGTAGTCGACGGCGACGGCGGAAAGTTCGATGCGGGTAGCGAGCTGGCGCGCCTTGAAGGTTTTCTCCTCCTCGCCCGCCTCGCGGAGCAGGCGCAGGCGCTCTTCCTCGTCGGGAAAGACCTCGACGGCGGTGGTCATCCAGAGCGTTTCGCCATCGAAGACGGGCGAGGACCATCCGCGGCCGGGGAGCTCGGTCTTCCACTTCAGTCCTTCGCCTTCGCTGAAGACGACGGGAACGCTCTCCGCTTCGGAAACGCCGTCGCCGCCGGGACCGCGGAACTGAGGCCAGGGAGCGGCCGCGAGGGGTGGGACGTGCAGGGCGGCGAGCAGGGTGGCGAGG
>SLGN01000668.1 GCA_007123695.1 Verrucomicrobiales bacterium | reverse complement strand
GATCGAGCCGGGTCCAGTCGGGGCGGGTGCCCAGCCGCGCGAGCAGGGGAGGGGGCGGCGGCGGTGCGGCGTCGGCTCCCCTGGCCTCGGCCCTAGACGGGGCGGGCGCGACCGCCAGTGCGAGGGCGAGCGTGGCCGCGAGCGCGAGAAGCGCCCGGATCGGCGGCGGCGCGGGGCGTGGGGTGGGGGATCGGTCGGGACGGGCGGGCATGGATGGTTCAAGATTTCGGTTTCACTCCGCCGCAATCCGGGGCAAAGGAAATGAAGCATGTTCAGGATTCTATTTCTAGGGGATATCGTCGGCGAGCCCGGCCGCCGCGCCGTGATCTCGAATCTCGCCGCCATCCGCGCCGAGGAGGAGATCGACTTCGTCGTCGCCAACGGCGAAAACGCCGCCGGGGGGCGGGGCATTACGCCGAAGATCGCCATCGATCTGCTCCGCGCCGGGATTGCCGTGATCACCACCGGCGACCACGCGTGGGACCAGTTCGAGATCGCCGAGTTCATGGCCATGGAGCCCCGCCTGCTGCGGCCTCTGAACTACCCCGAGGGCACTCCGGGGGGCGGCTCCATCGTCCTCGAAACGGCCAAGGGCCCCGTCGCCGTGATCAACGCCCAGGGCCGCAGTTTCATGCAGCCGCCTCTCGAAAACCCCTTTCTCGCGCTGCGTGACGAGGTCGCCCGGCTGCGTGCCGAAGAGGGCGCGGCCATCGTTTTCGTGGATTTCCATGCTGAAGCCACCAGCGAGAAGGTCGCGCTCGGCTGGGCCCTCGACGGCACCGTCTCCGCCGTTGTCGGGACCCACACCCATGTGCAGACCGCCGACGAGCGGATCCTCCCGGGCGGCACCGCCTTTCTCTGCGACGCCGGCATGTGCGGGCCGATCGATTCCGTGATCGGCCGCGAGACGACGCCCTCGGTCGAGCGCTTCGTCACATCGACGCCCCGGCGCATGCCCGTCGCACGCGGTCCCGTCGGCCTGCGCGGCGCCATCGTCGATGTCGACGAGAGCAGCGGCAAGGCCCTCGCGATCCGTCGTTTCGCCCGCGATTTCGAGGCTTGAACGGGCTTTCGGCCAAAAATTATACGAATCGGGAAGTTTTTTTTGACAGCGAGCGCGGGAGAGTTACCTTTCGCGCCTGATTTCTCCGGCTGCGTCCTCGCTGCTACCTCCCGACGAGGGCAGGTTGTGCGGTTTTTTGCCGCTGGTGAAATCGGATGCCTGAGTTGCATGATCGTTCGGTCTTGAGGCTCAAGGTGCTGAAAGGCTCTTGTAGCTCAGGGGTAGAGCACTTCCTTGGTAAGGAAGAGGTCACGGGTTCAAATCCCGTCAAGAGCTCCATTTCGACTGAAAGCAATCTCCGCCCCACCTCCGCCGATCGCGTCCCGCCGCAGCGGTTCTTCCCCTTTTTCGAACACCACCAACAAAACAACCAAAAGACAATGGCTAAAGCAGCATTCGAACGCACCAAGCCTCACGTGAACGTGGGCACGATCGGTCACGTCGACCACGGGAAGACCACTCTTACTGCGGCGATCACCTCCACTCTCGCATCGAAGGGCCTCGCCGAGAAGCGTGCCTACGACGAAATCGATGGCGCCCCCGAGGAGCGCGAGCGCGGCATCACCATTTCCACGGCGCACGTCGAATACGAGACCGACAACCGCCACTACGCCCACGTCGACTGCCCTGGCCACGCCGACTACGTCAAGAACATGATCACCGGTGCGGCCCAGATGGACGGCGCCATTCTCGTGTGCTCCGCCGCCGACGGCCCCATGCCCCAGACTCGCGAGCACATCCTCCTTGCCCGTCAGGTCGGTGTTCCTGCCCTGGTGGTCTTCCTCAACAAAGTCGATCAAGTCGATGACGAGGAACTCCTCGACCTCGTCGAGATGGAGGTCCGCGAGCTTCTCAGCCAGTACGAGTTTCCCGGCGACGACATTCCGATCGTCCGCGGTTCCGCTCTCAAGGCGCTTGAAGGCGACGCGACCCACCAGGAGAACATCATGAAGCTCATGGAGGCTGTCGACGACTACATCCCGCTTCCCGAGCGCCCCATCGACGGCGACTTCCTGATGCCCATCGAGGACGTGTTCTCCATCGAGGGCCGCGGTACCGTCGCCACCGGTCGTATCGAGCGCGGTATCGTCAAGAAGATGGAGGAAGTCGAGATCGTCGGCATCCGCGACACGCAGAAAACCACCGTCACCGACATCGAAATGTTCCGCAAGCTCCTCGACGAAGGGCGTGCCGGCGACAACGTGGGCCTTCTCCTCCGCGGTCTCAAGAAGAACGATGTCGAGCGCGGCCAGGTCATCGCCAAGCCCGGTTCGATCAAGCCCCACTGCAAGTTCAAGGCCGAGGTCTACGTCCTCTCCAAGGACGAGGGCGGTCGCCACACCCCCTTCTTCGACAACTACCGTCCCCAGTTCTACTTCCGCACCACGGACGTGACCGGTTCCGTCAAGCTCCCCGAGGGCGTCGAGATGGTCATGCCCGGCGACAACGTCGCCATCGAAGTCGAGCTGATCACCCCCATCGCCATGGAGAAGACCATCCGATTCGCCATCCGCGAGGGCGGTCGGACCGTCGGTGCGGGTCGTGTCTCCGACATCCTCGACTGATCCATCCGCCAATCCGCCACGGGGGCGGGCGGTCCGCAAGGATCCCGCCCCCTGGCAGAAGCGCAACGGGAGGGGACCCGAGACATCGGCTCCCCTCTTTCCGCCACTGAAGACAAGCAATTTCAAACATAGGGCAGTAGCTCAATTGGTAGAGTAGCGGTCTCCAAAACCGTTGGTTGCGAGTTCGAGTCTCGCCTGCCCTGCCAGCTTCGGAAGCGGCGGGATGCCCCGACGCCTCCAGTTCCGGAACAAGATGATGAAAGTGGGAAAATATCTCGGAGAGGTGCGGGGCGAGCTCCGCAAGGCCACGTGGCCCTGGGATCCCAAGGAGAAAGGGATCAAGCGCTACAAGCAGTTGATCGACTCCACCATCGTCGTCCTCATCGCCATGATTCTGCTCGGCGCCTTTGTCGCCACCATCGATTTCGCGATGCGGCAGGTGATGACCTTCCTCACCTCCGGATTCTGACACGCCGCCGGGTCCGCCCGCCCCTCCACCTCCGAACAGCGAAGATGCCGACCATTCCTCAAGCCAGCGATCAGTGGTATGTCATCCAGGTCCTTTCCGGCCAGGAGCTTAAGGTCCGCGACAGCATCATCCGGCGCATCGAGGCCGAGGAGATGAGCGATCTCATCTACGAAGTTCTCGTGCCCCAGGAGCGCGTCTCCGAGGTCCGCGGAGGCCAGAAGCGCGAGGCGAACCGGAAATTCTACCCCGGCTACATCATCATCAACATGCACCTTCTCCACGAGGACAACACCCTCGTGGACCGGACTTGGTACTTCATCCAGGAAACCGACGGGGTCATCAACTTCGCCGGCACCAAGGCCCACCCCATGCCGATGCCGCGTCAGGAGGTCGAGAACATGCTGGCTCAGATTAAAGAGCGCGAAGGCAGCGTCAAGCCCGCCGTCTCCCACGAAGTCGGCGACACCGTTGTCGTCTCCGACGGCCCCTTCCAAGGCCAGACCGGGGTCATCGCCGAAATCAACGAGGACAAGGGCGAGTTCATGGTCTCCGTCAACATCTTCGGTCGCGAGACCCTCGTTCCCCTCGAATACTGGCAGGTCGAAGTCGGCTGAATGCGCCGATCCCATTCCTGCCCCGATCCCTCTTCCCTTTCAACACGCAAGCAACGATGGCAAAAGAAATCCAGAAACTGATCAAGCTCCAGATCGTCGCCGGCAAGGCGAACCCCTCTCCGCCGGTCGGTCCCGCCCTCGGTCAGGCGGGAGTGAACATCATGGAGTTCTGCAAGCAGTTCAACGCCGCCACCCAAGGCAGCGAGGGCGACATCCTTCCCGTTGTCATCACCGTCTTCAAGGATAAGAGCTTCACCTTCATCACCAAGAAGCCGCCCGCAGCGGTCCTTCTCAAAAAGGCAGCGAACATCGCATCCGGCTCGGGGGAGCCGAACAAGAAGAAGATCGGCAAGCTCAGCCGCGAAAAGCTTCTCGAGGTCGCCCGTCACAAAATGGAGGACATGAACACCGACGACGAGGAAGCCGCTTGCCGCATCCTCGCCGGGACCGCCCGCCAGATGGGCCTGGAGATCGTCGACTGATTTCACCCGCAATCCACAAACCAAAACGCAGGAGGGCGAATCCGCCCGCACGCACTGCTCCAACGCCATGCCGAAAAAACGCAGCAAACGATACCGCGCCGCCGCCGAGATGGTCGATGCGGACAAGGTCTACCCCATCGAGGAGGCCGTAGCCCTCGTCAAGAAGCTCCCCGCGCCCAAGTTCGACCAGACCGTGACCCTTTCCTTCCGTCTCGGAGTCGATCCCCGGCAGTCCGACCAGATGGTGCGCGGCACCTGCCCTCTGCCCCACGGTTCCGGCAAGGACGTCCGCGTTCTCGTCTTTGCAGAAGGCGAAGCGGCGACCGAGGCGAAGAACGCCGGCGCCGATCACGTCGGTTTCGAGGCCCTCATCAAGGAGGTCATGGGTGGCTTCATGGAGTTCGACGCCGTCATCGCGACGCCGTCGGCCATGTCCGAGGTGCGTAAGCTCGGTCGCCAGCTCGGTCCCCGCGGTCTGATGCCCAATCCGAAGACCGGCACCGTCACCGACGACACCGCCGGCGCCGTCAAGGCCGTCAAGGCGGGCCGCATCGATTTCAAGCTCGACAAGAACGGGAACATTTCCGTTCCCATCGGCAAGCTGTCCTTCTCCGCTGAGATGCTCATCGACAATGGCAAGGCCGTCATCGACTCCGTCAGCGCCGCCCGTCCCGCCACCGCGAAGGGAATTTTCATCCTCAAAGGCGCCCTCGCCGCGACCATGGTCCCCGGAATGAAGGTGGACGTCACCCCTTGGCACTGAGCCGGGATCTGGAAACCGAACACCGCACCGTATCCATGAAAGCACTCAAGAAAATCGCTATCGACCAGATTCTCGAGCGCGTCAGCGCCTCGCCATTCCTCATCGTCGTCGACTACGGCGGCATGAAGGTCTCCGAGTTCGAGGAGCTCCGCAAGCGTCTGCGCGGCACCGGAGCCAAGCTCCAAGTCGCGAAGAACACCTTCGTCAAGCAGGTCGTCTCGTCGGTCGATTACCCCGAGGAGCTCGCCTCCCACCTCTCCGGGCAGACCGCCATCGTCACCGGCGAGACCGATGTCTGCGCTTCCGCCAAGGTCCTGAAGACCTACGCCAAGGAAATCGGAAAACTTCCCATCCGTTGCGGCGTGCTCGACGGATCCTTCCTCGAGCAGGCGCAGGTTGTCGCTCTGGCCGATCTCCCCCCCCTCGAGATTCTGCGTGCCCAGCTCCTCGGCGTGTTCAATTCTCCCGCCCAAAAGCTGGTCTCCGTGCTCAACGAGCCCGGCGCTTCGCTCGCCCGGGTCCTTCAGGCAAAGGCCGACCAGGGCTGAGGCATTCCCGATTCAGAAAATCTCGGGCTCCGGCATCTCCGGCGTCCGCCCAACCAGACCAAGAAAACAAAAAACCGGGTTCCTTGCCGAATGCCGAGCGCGGCATCTTAATTTTCGGAGCGCCCTCCGACGCGGCGACACCCACCCAAAAACATGGCAGATACCAACGCACTAGTGGAACAACTGAGCGGACTCACCGTCCTTGAGGTCGCCGACCTCGTCAAAGCGCTTGAAGAAAAGTGGGGCGTCAGCGCCGCAGCCCCGGTGGCCGTCGCCGCCGCACCCGCCGCCGGCGGGGGGGGCGCCGAGGCCGCCGAGGAGAAAGACTCCTTCGACGTCGTCCTCGCCTCCTTCGGCGACAACAAGATCGCCGTCATCAAGGCGGTCCGCGAAGCGGTCTCCGGCCTCGGTCTCGCCGATGCCAAGGCCCTCGTCGAAGGCGCGCCCAAGGCCGTCAAGGAAGGCGTCAGCAAGGACGAAGCCGCAGCGATCAAGGCCAAGCTCGAGGAAGCCGGCGCCAAGGTCGAGCTCAAGTGATTCGATTTCCGTGGTCCCGGTCCGGATTACGGGCCGGGACCATTTTTTCGGAAATTTTCAAGAAAAAACTCCGCTTCAATCGTATTCTCTTCCGAGTGGTGGTCTCGATTTCCTTGGTCCAGTGAAGTGACGTCGAATCCCGGGCGCAAAAACGAGCGTCCGGGCTTCGCCGTCTTTTCTTCGGGCGGGATGTTGGCTCCTTCAGCGTGCCCCCCTGTACCCATTCCGCGACGACGATAGCCGGACCCCTGTGTCCATCTTTAGAGAGCTCCAGACCAACCTCAGCCGCGAACCCATGTCAGCCCGCCCCAAGAAACTCGAACGTTTGTACTTTGGCAAGATCGAGGAGGCCATCGAGACGCCCAACCTCATCGAGGTGCAGCTCGATTCCTACAAGGAGTTCCTGCAGCAGGACATTACCCCCGAAAACCGCATCGCCACCGGTCTCCAATCCGTTTTCCAGGAGGTCTTCCCCATCCAGAGCTACGACGAAAAGTTCACCCTCGACTTCGTGAAGTACGAGGTCGGCGAGCCCAAGGCCACCGCGCTCGAGTCACTTCGCGACGGCGAGACCTTCAGCGCGCCCCTCTACGTCACCTTCTCCCTCGCCGACGAGACCGGCATCCGCGAGGAGCGCGTCTACATGGGCGAGCTTCCCATGATGACGCAGCGCGGCACCTTCGTGATCAACGGAGCGGAGCGGGTGATCGTCAGCCAGCTTCACCGCTCTCCCGGCGTCTGCTTCGAGACCAACCTGCACCTCAATGGCAAGACCCTCCACGGCTTCCGCATCATTCCCGACCGCGGCACCTGGATGGAGGTCCAGTTCGACACCAACGACCTGCTCTACGTCTACCTCGACCGTCGCCG
>SLGN01000672.1 GCA_007123695.1 Verrucomicrobiales bacterium | reverse complement strand
TTGGGCTCTGACCCAAGGCGAGAGGAACGGTCCGGCGAAGGCGGCGGCTCCGGTGGCGGAGCGGAGAAATCGGCGGCGGGGGAATGAATTCATCGGGGGACCAAAGAGCGGAAGGATGTGGGATAAGAGATTACTATTGCACGATCCGGGCGCATTCGCGACTCGCGCAAACGCGACGAAGCCTCCCAAAAAGGCGATTGCGCGTGAAGCCGCACTGTCCAAAGCGAAGCAAGAGCCCTAGCTTCCTCGGCATGCAGCGCCGTCGTTTTCATCAGTTCGCCCGCTACCCCGTCTATGCGATCCGAAACCGCGACGGCACCTGGTCCGAGCAAAGAAGCCTGGATTGGAAGGATCCCGGCGGCGCATCCTTCTACTCGAACGGTTGCGGGCAGCGCGTCGTTCTGCCGGATGGCGACATCCTCACGACGGGACGCCACCCGAGATGTCCACGACGCAGCAGCATCGGCTTGTACACTCGGAAGCCCTCCATCTTGTCTACACGCGACGCGACGCAACGAACGAAAACGTGATCCGTTGGCGCTCTCCGCTCTGGATCGCCCAAGTCGATCCGGATCGCCTCTGCCTACTGCGGCGCAGCGAACGTGTCGTGCTGCCGCTCGTCAGCGACGGTGTCGGCGAACAGGACGAAGTCGCCCTGATGGGCAACTTCCATGTCGTGAGCCCCACCCCCGAGGAAAGCTGGGTCACCCGTCGGCGAAATGCTGCCGAAACGCGACTTCCGGGGAAACACTCTCCTCGCCAGAATCGGGTGGCGCCGGGCCAGCCGTCTCGAACCGGATTGAAGGCCCGCGTCCAAGGTCGCTGCCAGGCGAATCCGCGGGTCGCCTGGGCGGAGGTTTCCGACTCAGTTTCCGTCAGGCGCTGCGCCGGCGGAGAGCTGCTTGGCGAACTCGCGACTGGCCTCGCTCAACCTCTCCAAGGGCACGCGGAAGGTCTGTCCCTCTCGCAGCAGGATGACCGCTCCATCCTCCATCCCGCCATACCGGGCCACAATGGTGCGGCCGTCCACACTCTGCCACTCCCTCGCATCCGTCCCGGGCGCGGACATCCCAGGCACCGAAGTGCCGGACGCCGAGGTCGCCGATCCGGACGACGGCTCGCCGCCCTGCTGCCGCAGACGGCGCTCGAGCATCGCGAGGTGGAGATCCGGAGGATCGACCGCTCCCGGTCGGATCGCTTCGACCCATCGCCCCGCAGGATCGGTCGCGGCGCGCTCGCGCGTGCGCAGCGCCACGACATTGATCAAGTCGGGGCCGAAATCGTCGGACCAGGCCACGTTCTGACGCGTCCGAATGTTCCAAAAGGTCGCCCCAGCAGCCGTGTGGCGCCCGCGGCCGACAGCTCCGCCCGAGTGGAAGAGACGGGAGCCGTAACCCGCGTCGATGTCGGTAAACAGATTCTCGTAGGGCCCCGCGCGGTGGTGGTCCATGTTGAAGTCCACCGCCACGATCTTGGAGAACACGTTGCCGACCGAGCCCCGCGTCACCGTAGCGTCATGGAAGAACTTCGTTTGCATCCGCATCCCGGTGCAGAGGTTGTCGCCCCCGCCCAAAGTCACCCCGTGGTGGCCCGTCACGCCGTCTTCGGAAACGCGCCGCCGCCCCGCCTCGATCGAGAGGCCCTCCACGGTGGAGAAGAATCCGTTCAGGAACGGGCCGTTGTCGGCGTTGAGCAGGCGCACCCCGCGCATCCAGCAGTGCGCCGTGCCGCCTCCGAACTCCACCGGATTGTAGCCCCGCTCCTGCCAATGCCCGGCGTAGCGGGTTTCGGGAAATTCGAAGCCGAGCCCCTCGACTCCCACGTCCGTGGTGCCCGGCTCGAATCGGGCCACATTCGCCTCCCACTCCGGACGCAGGTCGAAGCGCAAGGGCCGATCGAGAAGCAACCGGCTGCCTTCGACCCCGCGCACCCGGAAGACCTGCTTCACGCTGGCGTTTCCAAAACGCGCAATGTCCCCGGCCTGGTCCCGGTAGAGATGCCGGACGAGACCAAGCTCGGCGGAGCTGTCCTGCTGGGTCAGCAGGATCTCGTCGCCTGCGGAAAAGGACGAGTTGGGGACCGCGATGGAGAGCGCGCCGCGGGATTCCGCTTCGGCCACGGGGATCCGGCTTCCGGTCGTCGGTCCCGAACCGGTCACTCGGATGAGCCCGCCGCTCCACGACCAGGTGGTGGTTGGAAGGCCGCTTCCATTGGTTGTCGGCCGCGGGTCGATCTCCTCGAGGGGACGCGAGAACAGCAGGACGCTGCGGTCGCCACCCTCCCCCTGAAGTACGGTACCGCTTCGGGAAATCTCGATCACCTCACTGAGGACGTAGCGTCCCGCCGGCACGAGAACCCGCTGGCCCGCGCCTGCGGCCAGAGCCTCGCGGAAGGCGGAAGTATCGTCACTCTCCCCATCCCCCCGCGCTCCAAAATCGACCACGGAGACGGTTTCTTCGGGTATCCGGTAGGACTCCTCTCCGCGTCGGTAGCCGGCAAAGGAAAAATCGGGCAGGCGGCTTTCGGGAGCCCATTTCTCCCCGGCTGCTCCCCAGAGCTCGGATTGCGACTGCGCCTCCAGCGAGGCCACCGCAAAAGTGACCGCCAGGGCGGTTGCCGCAATTGATGCGTATCCCGGCATTTCGTCCGATTGGAGCGGGGTTTCCAAAGCGGAACAAAATCTAGATCCTTGCAGCGAGACCATGCCCTATTCTGCATCGAACCCCACTCCAATTCAACGTCGCGAAAGACTTTTTCGCGGATGCCTCGAACCCTGCGACCGCCTCCCCTTCCGTCTTGGCGGCACCGGCGGACCTCTTCCCGCGCGTGACGAATCCGAAACGCGGACTATCTTGACCAGAAGCCTCTGAAACGGCAAGAAGAGATTCCATCCGCTTTGACCGCAGCGCCCGATGATCCGAGACCTCACCAGCCACACCCGTATCGACGAGATCGTCGGCGACATGGCGCGCCTGCGGGCTCGGGGGGCGGCGCTCGGGGAGCTCGCGATGGTGGAGAATCCCGACGGCAGTGGCTCGCTCGCCCGCGTCGTCGAGCTGAGCGGCGATCGGGTCACCCTGGAGGTCTACGCGGGGGGCAAGGGGCTCTCGACGGCGGCGCGGGTCCGCTTCCTCGGGCAGCAGCCGGGCGTCGCCTGCTCGCCCAACATCCTCGGCCGGATCTTCCGGGGATCGGGCGAGCCCATCGACGGGGGGCCCTCGCTCTCGGCGGAGCAGCGCATCCCCCTCAACGGTCCCCCCGCCAACCCGGTGGTGCGGCTCCAGCCCTCGCGCATGATCGAGACGCGGGTGCCGATGATCGACGTTTTCAACTGCCTCGTCGAGAGCCAGAAGATCCCGATCTTCTCGGTCGCGGGCGAGCCCTACAACGCCCTCCTCGCCCGCATCGGATTCCAGGCGAACGCGGACGTCGTCGTCTTCGGGGGGATGGGGCTGGTCTTCGACGACTACCATTTCTTCCGCAACGCCTTCGTCGAGAACGGCGTCGCCCACCGCACGGTGATGTACGTGAACCAGGCCTCGGACCCCCTCGTCGAGCGCCTCCTCGTCCCCGACCTCGCCCTCGCCGTGGCCGAGCGCTTCGCCGCCGAGGAGGGCAAGCGCGTCCTCGTGCTGCTCACCGACATGACGGCCTATGCCGACGCCATGCGCGAGACCGGCGTCGCGCAGGAGCGCATCCCCGCCGTGCGCGGCTACATGGGCGACCTCTACACGCAGCTCGCCCAGCGCTACGAGAAGGCCTGCTCCTTTCCCGGGGGCGGCTCGGTCACGATCCTCGCCGTCACCACGATGCCGGGCGACGACGTGACCCATCCGGTGCCGGACAACACGGGCTACATCACCGAGGGGCAGCTCTACCTCCACGGCGGGCGGATCGATCCTTTCGGATCCCTCTCGCGCCTTAAGCAGCACGTCGTGGGCAAGGCCACGCGCGAGGACCACTCGCCCCTCGCCAGCGCCATGATCCGCCTCTACGCCGAGGGGGCCGATGCGGAGCGAAAGCGGGCCATGGCCTTCGAGCTCTCCTCCTTCGACGAGCGCGCCCTGCGCTTCGCCCGCCTCTTCCGCGAGCGCTTCATGGACATCCGCGCGAACCTGCCCGTGATCGAGGCCCTCGACCTCGGCTGGAGCACCCTCGCGGAATGCTTCGAGCCGGGCGAGCTCCTCGTGCGCCAGGACATCCTCGAGAAATACTACCCCCGCGACCGCGGCGACCGCGGCGACCATGTCCAAGCTCCAACTCAATAAGCAGGGCCTGCACCAGGAGCGCGACCGGCTCCGCCTCTGCGAGCGGGTGCTGCCCTCGCTCGACCTGAAGCGTCGCCAGCTCCTCGGCGAGCAGGCCCGGGCGCGGCGCGAGCTCGCCGGCGCCTCGTCCGAGCTCGCCGCCCTCGAGGAACGGGCCGCCGAGGAGTTTCCCATGCTCGCGGCGGCCGACGAGACCTGGGACAGGCTCCTGCGGGTCGAGACGACGAGGCGAGGCGAGGAGCGGGTCTCCGGAGTCCTCCTGCCCACCATCGAGGGGGTGGAGTTCCGCGCCACTGCCTTCTCCTGCCTCGACACGCCCTCGTGGCTCGACCTTCTGCTGGAGCGCCTGCGCGAGGCCGCCACCCTGCGTCTCCGCATCGGTGTGCTGGAGGAACGCGCCGAGCTCCTCGCGGCGGCCTTGCGCAAGATCACCCAGAGGGTCAACCTTTTCGAGAAGGTGCTGATCCCCCAGGCCAAGGAACACATCAAGCGCATCCAGATCCACCTCGACGACCTCGACCGCGCCGCCGTGGTGCGGTCGAAGATGGCCAAGGCCGCCCTCGCGAGGGTTCCGGCCCCGCCTTCCCCCTCTCTCCTGCCTTTCGAATGAGCATCGCCGCCCTCGAGAAGCTCACCCTCGTCTCGCACGCCGAGGACGAGGAGGCCATGGTCCGGTGGATCCAGGGGCAGGGCTGCGCCCACCCCATCGCGATCGATTCCTCGGCGATCGACCGGGTCGCGGGGGCCGGCGGGGAGGACGGCATCCCGCCCGTCTCCCCGGAGGCTCTGGAGGCGCTGCGCTTTCTCGAGCAGGCGCCGCGCCGCCGCCGCCAGGTGAGCCGCTCGCGCCGCGAGGTGGCGCGCTTCGACCCGCTGGAGGTGCAGGAAAAGGCGCTCGCCCTGAAGTCGCGGCTCGTCGCGGCGCGGGAGCGGCGCGAGGATCTCGTCCAGCGCCTCGGCATCCTCGAGCCTTGGGGGCAGTTCGAATACCGGCCCCTCGAGGAGATGGGGGGGCGTCGCCTCTGGTTCTACGAGATCCCCCTGCGCGACCTCTCCGAGATCGGGACCGACGCGCCCTGGGAGATCCTACGCCGAACCGAGCGCCACGCCTACGTCGTCGCCGTCTCCCCCGAGGAGCCCACCGACATGCCCGCCCCCCGCGCCCATGTCGGGGACCGCCCCCTTTCCGCGCTGGTGGAGGAACTCGAGGAGCTCGACCTCGCGATCGAGGATCTCGAGACGGAGCGCGAGCGGCTCAGCCGCTGGACCGAGCTGCTCTCGCGCAATCTCGACTCCCTTCACGACCACGACGCCCGCGAGCGGGCGCGACGGCTCATGGCCCGGAACGGTCCCGTGCGCGCCTTCCAGGCCTGGGTGCCGACGCTGCGCGCGCCGGAGATCGAGGCCGCCGCGGGCGAGCGTGGCTACCTCTGCCTGCGCGAGCGCCCCGGCCCCGACGACGATCCCCCGACCCTTCTCGTGAACCGCCCGGCTTGGCAGGCGGGAGAGCCGCTCGTGACCTTCTACACGACCCCCGGCTACGGGGGCTGGGATCCCTCGGGGGTCGTGCTGGTCTCTTTCGCGCTCTTCTTCGCGATGATCCTCGCCGACGCCGGCTACGCGCTCGTCCTCGGGGGTGTCCTCGCCCTGCTCTGGCGGCGGCTCGGGCGCAGCGGCGAGAGCCGCCGGTGGCGGCGGCTCGGCCTCGCCCTCTTCGGCGGGTCGCTGGTCTACGGGCTTGCCGTCGGCAGCTACTTCGGCATGGCGCCGCCGCCCGGCTCCTGGCTCGGGGCGGCGCATTTCCTTGACCACACCGACCCGCCCACGATGATGCGCCTCTGCCTCGCCCTCGGCGTCGCCCATATCGTGCTCGGCTGCCTCATGGAGAGCCGCAGCCGCCGCGGCTCGCCCGAGGCCCTCGCTCCGCTCGGTTGGGCGGCGGCGGTTTTAGGGGGGGGCCTCGCGGCGGCCGGCCGCTTCGGCGGAGGCGAGGCGCTCTTCCTCGCCGGCTGCGCCCTCGGCGCGGCGGGGCTGCTCTGCGTCGCGGTCTTCGCCGGGGCGAAGGAGCGCTCGCCCTGGAAACGCCTCGGGCGGGGCTTCGTGAGCCTCTCCTCCGTCACCGGCGCCTTCGGCGACGTCCTCAGCTACCTCCGCCTCTTCGCCCTCGGCCTTGCGGGCAGCTCGCTCGCGACGACCTTCAACGAGATGGCCTCGGGTATCCGGCAGTCCGTCGCCGGGCCGGGCCTGCTCCTCGCCCTCCTCGTCGCGGTCCCGGGGCACGCCCTGAACTTCCTCCTCTGCGTCGTCGGCGGCGTCATCCACGGACTTCGCCTCAACGTCATCGAATTCTTCAACTGGTCCCTCAAGACCGAGGGCCGCCTCTTCAACCCCCTGCGCCTGCGCGCCACGCAACCATGGAAAACGCCCTGATCGTCTCGCTCCTCGGCTGGTTCGGCCTCTTCTTGCCCCTCATCCTCGGCGCCGTCGGCAGCGCCCTCGGCTGCGCCCGAGCCGGCCTCGCCGCCTGCGGCGCGATGCTCGACGCCGACGGGCACTACGGCCGCTTCGTCGGGGTCTCGGCGATGCCCTCCTCGCAGATCATCTACGGCATCGTCATCACGATGAGCCTGCGCCGCGAGGTGACCC
>SLGN01000344.1 GCA_007123695.1 Verrucomicrobiales bacterium | reverse complement strand
TTCTCGCCCAGTCCGAGGCGCTCCAGATAGGTCTCGAACCGCTTGGTGTCGGCGACGATGCGATCGAGGCCGGCCTTGTTCGAAATCTGCGGAAACCTCGGGATGCCGGTGGCTTCCTTGTGCAGTGCGGCGCGTTCTTCGCGGAGGCGCTGGTTGATGGCCCTGCGGTTGTCGGAGTCGTAGCTGCGGGCGTCCATCCCGTAGGAGAAGGCCGCCATTTCGTAGTAGTCCATCTGGGTCCACTTGTCGAAAGGATGGTTGTGGCACTGGGCGCACTCCAGGCGGGTTCCCAGAAAGACCCGCACGGTGTTCGACATGTTGTCGAGAGGCATGCCCCGGTCGCGGACGTAGTAGCCAACGGCACCGTTCTCCCAGACCATTCCCCTTGCCGAGACCAGCTCGCGCACGAACTCGTCGTAGGGCATGTTCTTGGCGATGGCCTCCTTCACCCAAAGCTGGTAGGCGGCTTCGGCCTGGGTCGCGCCGGTGGCGAGGCCGGTGTTGATCCGCAGGATGTCGGCCCAGAAGTTGTAGGCATGGCTGGCGTGACCGTCGCTCTCGAGCAGGTCGGCGACGAGCTGCGGGCGCTTGCGCGGATAGTCGGAACCGAGAAAGCTCTCGGACTCCTCGATGGTGGGGATGCGTCCGGCGATGTCGAGGTAGGCGCGGCGGACGAAGGTGGCGTCGTCGATCGGCTCGTTGGGGACGAGGCCTTCGGCGGCGAGCCGGGCATCGACGAGGGCGTCGATCTCGGCGGCAGCGGCTGCGGTGTCGAATCCGGAACCAACACCTTTCCGGTCCTGTTTCTTTTCCGCATGGAGCGGAGCGGAGGCGAGGGAGATAAGCAGGAAGGGTAGGAGGAGCGGGCGGAGGTTCATGGTGTCAACTGGTCTCACAGGAGAATACCCCGAAGAACCCCATTCGTGGCAGACCGCAGCGCACCACGATAGCGCCATCCCGCCAAGCCCGTTAGGGCCGGGCCCGGCGATTGTGCTCGGCATGGTCGGGACGGCTCGCTTCGGGGAGGGATCTATGGTCTGGTGTGGCGGACCCTGTCTCGCGGGTGGAAGAACTGCGCGGCCACCGCACCCCTCCCGGCAATCTCCCGCGATGCCGCGCAGCGCGTCGTTGAAAAAACGCGGTTTCCTGCTAGTCTTCCCGTCTATGTCTCGGAAGATCCGCCTTACCCGCATGATCGGTCGCATGGACGATGTCGTCCAGGACCTCAACCGCCTCCAGTTCCAGTCCTTCCGCGCGTCCGAAGGCTGGCAGCCCGACATCACCGCTTACCGCTACGACGACCGCATCGAGATCTGGGTCGATCTCGCCGGGGTGGACAAGTCCGACATCTGCGTCGATGTCCTGCCCGACTGCGTCCGCGTCTCCGGCGAGCGCAAGCCGCCCGTGGCGGTGCGGGGAGCTTCCGGGAAATGCCGTCAGGTCCTTACCATGGAGATCGAATGCGGGCGTTTCGTCCGCGAGATTCCTCTCGGCGAAGACATCGACCGTCGCCGCGTCAGCGCCCGCCAGGAAAACGGACTGCTCTGGATCGTGCTGCCGCTGGTCTGAGGCACCGCGCGGCGAGGCTCCCCCCCGCCAACGCCGCGCCCGCGCCCCTCCGGGGACTCTTCCGATGGACGACTTCGAACAGCTCCTGAGCGGCTCCGGCGGGCAGATCATCGAAATCTCCTCGAGCCGCCCCGACGCAGGCGTGCCCGACTGGCGCGCCGACCTGCCCGATGTGATCCCGGTGATGCCGCTGCGCGGCGTGGTGCTCTTTCCCGGCACCGTGGCGCCCCTCACCGTGGAGCGGGCCGCGAGCCGCCAGCTTCTCGAGGAGCTCCTTCCCAACGGCCGGCTCCTCGGTCTCTCCACTCAGAAGGACGCCGATCTCGACGACCCCGGACCGGACGACCTCCACGAAGTGGGCGTGCTCGGCAACATTCTCCGGATGATGCGCCAGGGCGAGGACAGCACCCTCGTCCTGATCCAGATCGTCGAGCGGATCCGTCTCACCGAATTCACCGAAACCGAGCCCTACCTGAAGGCCCGCATCGAGATTCTCGAGAACAAGTTTCCCGAAGCCGGCGATCTCTGGGAGGCGGCGCTGCGCAATCTCCGGGAATCTGCGCAGAGGTTCATCTCGCTGAATCCCAGCATCCCCGACGAGGCGCACCAGGCCCTCGCCTCGATCGATTCCCCCGCCATCCTGACCGACTTCCTCGCGACCAACCTCAGCCTCGAACTCCACCAGCGGCAGGCCCTGCTGGAGGATACCGACGTCCGCAAGCGAGCCGAATCCGTGCAGGAGAGCCTCAACAACCAGCTCCACATCGCCGAACTGCAGCAGAAGCTCCGCGCCGACGTGGAGGACGAGTTCACCGACGCGCAGCGCCGCGCCTACCTGCGCGAGCAGATCCGCGCGATCCAGCGCGAGCTTGGTGAAGGCGACGGCGCCGACGAGCAGATCGAGGACCTCCGCGAACGGCTCGAGGCGGCCGGACTGCCCGAAGAGGCCGACAAGCAGGCCGAGCGCGAGCTGCGCCGCCTCGGCATGGTGCCCCCCGCCAGTCCCGAGCACTCCGTCATCGTCGGCTACCTCGAGACCCTCGCCGAACTGCCTTGGTCCATTCTCAGCGAAGACCACTACGACCTCGAGCTCGCCCGCCGCATCCTCGACCGCGACCACTTCGGCCTCGAGAAAGTGAAGCGCCGCCTCGTCGAATACCTCGCCGTCCGCAAGCTCAACCCGCAGGGCCGGGGCCCCATCCTCTGCTTCCTTGGTCCCCCCGGCGTCGGCAAGACCAGCCTGGGGCACTCCATCGCCGACGCCCTCGGCCGCAAATTCGCCCGCATCAGCGTCGGCGGCATCCGGGACGAAGCCGAGATCCGCGGCCACCGACGCACCTACATCGGGTCCATGCCCGGACGCCTCGTCCAGGAAATCCGCCGGGCCGGCACGCGCAACCCCGTCATCATGCTCGACGAAGTCGACAAGATCGGGGCCGACTTCCGCGGAGATCCCGCCAGTGCCCTCCTCGAGGTGCTCGACCCGCGGCAGAACGACAGTTTCGTCGACCGCTACCTCGACGTGCCCTTCGATCTCAGCCAGGCCATCTTCATTGCCACCGCCAACTCCATCGATCCGGTCCCCGCTGCGCTGCGCGACCGCATGGAGATCATCGAGATCCCCGGCTACACCACCGAGGAGAAGCTCCAGATCGCGCGCCGCTATCTCGTGAAGCGCCAGCTCAAGGAAAACGGGCTCAAGGCGAAGCAGGCCAAATGGAGCGCCAAGTCGATCCTCCGAATTGTCGAGGACTACACGCGCGAAGCCGGGGTGCGCAATCTCGAGCGCGAGATCGGCTCGGTCTGCCGCGCCGTCGCCGCCCGCGTCGCCATGGACGAGGAAACCGTCGTGCCCATCACGCCGGAGTTCGTCGAGGAAATCCTCGGACCGCCCCGGCACCTGCGCGAGGAAAAGCTCCGCACCAGCCGTCCCGGCGTCGTCAACGGCCTCGCCTACACCCCCGTCGGCGGCGAGGTGCTCAACATCGAGGCCATCCGCTACCCCGGCAAGGGCGGCGTCAAGCTCACCGGACAGATCGGCGAGGTGATGAAGGAATCCATGGAAGCCGCCTGGAGCCTCGTCCGGGAACGGGCCGCCGAACTCGGAATCGATCCCGAGGACTTTTCCCGCTACGACGTCCACGTCCACGTGCCCGCCGGCGCCGTGCCCAAGGACGGCCCCTCGGCCGGCTGCGCCATGTTCACCGCCCTCGCCTCGCTCTTCTCCGGACGCCGCGTCAGCAAGGACGTCGCCATGACCGGCGAGATCAACCTGCGCGGCGACGTGCTCGCCATCGGCGGGCTCAAGGAAAAGGCCCTCGGCGCCCTCCAGGCCGGGATCCGCACCATTCTCCTGCCCCGGCAGAACCTCAAGGACGTGCCCGAGGTCCCCGCCTCCGCCCGGCGCAAGCTCAAGTTCCTGCCCATGGAAAACCTCGGACAGGTGCTCGACGCCGCCCTGCTGCGGCGCTGAAGTCCCGGCGACTCCGCGCGTACACGCATCGAGCGCGACGGCCGCTTTCCGCGTATACTTCCATCCAAGAGATGAACCTTCGGACCCTCCACGCCACAGCCCTTGCCGCGATCGCCGCCTCCGCCGTCGCCATCCTTCCAACCGTTCCGCTCGTCTCCGCCGCTCCGGTCGGCGACGGAGGCGAGGCCGCCTTCGCCGCGGTCGAGCCCGTCCTCGCCAACCACTGCTACGACTGCCACGGCGACGGCGCCGACAAGGGCGACTTCTCCATCGACGACTTCGAGACCGTCGCCCAGCACCTCGCCAACTTCGACGTCTGGTTCGAGGTCTGGAAGAACGTCCGCAGCAACCTCATGCCCCCGGCCGACAAGCCGCAGCTCGCCAGCGAGGACAAGGAAAAGGTCCTCGCCTTCATCGAGGAACACGTCTTCCGCATCGACCGCGAGAATCCCGACCCCGGCCGCGTCACCATCCGCCGCCTCAACCGCGAGGAATACCGGTGGTCCATCAAGGATCTGCTCGAATACGACTTCCGCGTCGAGGATGTCCTGCCCGCCGACGACACCGGCTACGGCTTCGACACCATCGGCGACGTGCTCAGCATCTCGCCGCTGCTCATGGAGAAATACCTCGAGGCCGCCACCCTCGTCGTCGATGCCGCCGTCCCCGTCGATGGACCCCAAATCGTCGAGTGGTGGCTGGAAAAAAAAGCCTTCCGCGACGAGCGCAGCAAGGACTGGTCCGTCGGCTGGATGCCCTTCGAACACGCCCGCAAGATGCAGGCCCAGCCTTGGATCGCCCATGATGGCGAGTTCGACTTCCGCGTCGACTTCCGCATCAAGGGGTCCGACGAGGCCACCTCGCACACCGCCACCTTGCGCATCGGAGTCGACGACGAAACGCTCGCCGAGCGCAAGCTCGGCTGGGACAACTCCCAGCGCATCACCCTCCAGACCAAGGCCCGATTCAAAAAAGGCACCGAGCAGACCCTGTGGCTCTCCACCGAGACCGGCAGCCCCCCGCAGGAAGGCGAGAGCAAGCTCGCCATCGAAGTCGAGGCCATCCGCGTGCGCGGGCCGCTCGACGGCAGCCAGAAAGACTACCCCTGGCACATCCGCCACCTCTTCTCCGAAGGCCCTCCGCCTGACGACGAGGACGGTCGCGACGTCTACCGCGCGGCCATCCTGCGCCAGTTCGCGACCAAAGCCTTCCGCCGCCCCATCGACGACGAGACCCTCGCACGCCTCGTCGCCATTTCCCGCGAAGTCTGCCAGCAACCCGGCAACAGCTTCGAAGACGGCATCGCCGAGGCCATCACCGCCATACTCGTGAGCCCCCGCTTCCTCCTGCGAGCCGAGATCCAGCCCGAGCCCGACAACCCCGGCAAGATCGTCCCGCTCGACGAATACGCCCTCGCCTCCCGCCTTTCCTACTTCCTCTGGAGTTCCGTCCCCGACGACGAACTGCACAAGCTCGCCGCCGAAGGCAAGCTGCGCGAAAACCTGCGCGCCCAGATCGACCGCATGCTCGCGGATCCCAAGTCCGAAAGGATGGTGGTGAACTTCGTCGGCCAGTGGCTCCAGGCGCGCGACGTCGTGGCTCTCAGCTTCAACCTCCGCTCCATCCTCGGCAAGGACAACTACGACACATACAACCGCATGTTCAACAGCCGACTGCGCCAAGCGATGCGGCAGGAAAGCGAACTCTTCTTCGCCCACGTCCTGCGCGAGGACCGCCCCGCCACCGAGCTGCTCCTTGCCGACTACACCTTCCTCAACGAACCGCTCGCCGAATGGTACGGGATCGACGGCGTCTCCGGCTCGCACATGAGGAAAGTCGATCTGCCCAAGGACTCCAAGCGCGGCGGCATCCTCGCCCAGGCCACCTTCCAAATCGTCACCTCCAATCCCACCCGCACCTCCCCGGTGAAGCGGGGCCTCTTCGTGCTCGAGAACTTCCTCGCCACTCCTCCGCCGCCCGCCGCGCCCGACGTCCCCGCACTGGAGGAATCAGCCCAGGGGCCCAACCGCAACCTCCCCCTGCGCGACCTCCTCAAGCTCCACGCAGAGGAAAAAATGTGCGCCTCCTGCCACGCCCGCATGGACCCCATCGGCCTCGCCCTCGAGAACTTCAACGCCGTCGGGCTCTGGCGCGACGAAGAAAAAGGCCATCCCATCGACGCGGGCGGCCAGCTCCTCACCGGCGAGAGCTTCGCCAGCGCCCGCGAGCTCGGCAAGGTCCTCGCCACCTCCCGCGAAGAGGACTTCCTGCGCGCCCTCGCAGAAAAGATGACCACCTTCGCCGTAGGTCGGGGCATCGAATATTTCGACGCGCCCACCATCGACCGCATCGTCGAGCAGGCCCGCGAGGGAGGCGGCACCCTGCGGCAGATCCTCTACGGCGTCGTCGAGAGCGCCCCCTTCCAGATGCGCCGAGGCGACGGCGGACACGGACCCGCCATCGCCGCAGGCGAGTGACGGGGTCCGTTCCGATGCGAGATGAGCGGTGCGTACTGCGACCCCGCTTTCAAAAAACGCTTGCGTTTCTTGGAATCGCGACGATCTTCCTCTCCCGGTCCGCAAACCCGATCACGGGTTCCCTTTTAAATCGCGGGATGGAGCAGTCCGGTAGCTCGTCAGGCTCATAACCTGAAGGTCGTTGGTTCAAATCCAGCTCCCGCAACTCTCTCAAAACCCCGTAGCTCAACGAGTTACGGGGTTTTTTGTTGATCGGTGAGGACGGTGTGGGATTCGCGAAAAGTGGCAGCAAACGCCCCGGAACGCGCCCTCTATTGCCTGGGTCGCAACCCGGGTCGCATCGCACGGGGCGACACAGGGAACGAAACCAACAGGGTTTCGTCGGCGACCCAACAGGG
>SLGN01000453.1 GCA_007123695.1 Verrucomicrobiales bacterium | reverse complement strand
TATGGGAAAGCGGCACCAGGTCTTCGGGTCCAGGTTCTCGTCGTCGAGGTGGAACGAAGGGGCATAGCGCTCCCGCTTCCACTGGTTGCGGCTCCAGAGGCGGAAGAACTTCGCGACCCATCCGCGGAGGGCTGCGGGGGCGTGTTCGGGGTGGCTCTCGCACATGAGCCGCCAGACTTCGAGCGGCAGCTTCTTGTCGCGGATGGCAAGCCGTTCGATGGCGTCCAGCACGGGGTAGGGCATCAGGTCGGCTTCGTCGGTCTGGCCCTCTTCGCTGGGACGCAGCTCGGCGGTGGGGGCCTGGACGTTGACGGCCTGCAGCTCGGGGATCGGCGGAAGGTGGGGCGGCAGCCCTTCGGTCTCCATCCAGCGCAGCCATTGGCGCAGGAAGGCCTTGTCGATGCCGGCGATGGGGCTGAGCCCGCCGGAGGTGTCGCCGTCCATGGTGGCGTAGCCGACGGCGGCCTCGGAGCGGTTGCTGGTCGAGAGGAGCAGTGCGTTGCGGAGATTGGCGAGCAGCCAGACGCCGGGGGAGCGGACCCGCGCCTGGATGTTCTGCAGGGAGAGGTCGTCGACTTCCCAGGATAGGTCGCGTCCGATGCCTTTTTCGACCATTCCGCAGTAGCCCTCGACGAGGGCGTCGACGTCCCATTCCTGGTAGTCGGCGCCGATGGCGCGCGCGACGGCGGCGGCGGCGGCGCGGGTGGTTTCGGAGCTGTTCCGCGTGGCCTGGTAGACGCAGGAAAGGATCTGCGGCAGGGGCGCCTGGCGGTCGAGGCGGAGGTGGCCGAGCTTTTCGCGGAAGCCGTCCTCGCCGAGGTCGGCGACGGCGAGATCGACCATGGCCTTGACCAGCACGGAGACGGCGGCGGAATCGGCCCCGCCGCTGAGAGAGACGACGAAACCGCCCGAGCGGCTCTTGCGCAGGTAGTCGAAGAGGCCGAGGGCGACGGCGCGGGCGAATTCCTCCTCCTTGCGGTCGATGCAGGGGCCGTCGCCGCACGCGGTGGGCGGACCGGCGCCGGGTCCGCGGAACTCCGGCCGGAAGCCGAGGCGCACGGCCGGATCGTCCGGCCCGCCCACGAGGGGGCGGTGGCTCGCCTGGCGGGCGCGGTGGAGGCGGACGAGGTTCAGATCGACGGGTGCGGCGGTGACGAGGTGGTCGCGGAAGGAAAAGCGCCGCCCCTCGGCGAGGCGGTCGCCGCCGCAGGCGATCAGGGTGCCGCCGTCGTAGATGATGCGGCCGGCCTCGTTGCCGAGCAGGTTGGCGTAGACGTAGCCGCAGGAAAAGGCGCGCGAGCCCTCGAGGACGAAGCGTTCGCGGACGCGCTGCTTGCCGAAGGCGAAGTGGCTCGCGCTGGGGTTGAAGACGAGATCGACGCCCCGGCTGGCGAGCCGGATGCCGGGCCGGTCGGCGACCCAGGCGTCTTCGCAGATCTCGAAGCCGAGCCGCACGCCGCCGAGATCGAAGACGAGGTCGCCGAGAGGCAGGGAGCGCCCGTCCACCTCGGTGCGGACCGCCTTGCCGGCGGGCCAGGGCTTGAACCAGCGCGGCTCGTAGTGCAGACCGTCGCCGGCGAGGTTCTGCTTGGCGACGAAGCCCTCGACGGCGCCGTCGACGATCACCGCGACGGCGTTGTAGACCGAGCCGCCGAACCACAGGGGCAGCCCCACGGCGACGACGAGCCCCCGGCATTCGGGAGCGAACTGGAGGAGGGAGGTGAGGGCGCGCTCCCCGACCTCGGGGGCGAGGAACATGTCTTCGCAGCCGTAGCCGGTCAGGGCGAGCTCGGGCAGGCAGAGCCAACCGACCCCGAGCTGGCGCGCCTCGGCCACGGCGGCGGCGGCGCGGCGGCGGTTCCCCGCCCAGTCGAGGGGGATCTGGTTGAGCGCGGCGGCGCCGGCGACGACTCGGTTCATGGGGTTGCGGGAGGTTACGCCCGCGGCGGCGGGTCAGACCCTCGCCTCGACTTCGCGCATGTAGCGCATGCTCTCCTCGCAGATCGCCTCGATGCCGGGCTCGTAGCGGAAGACCTCGACGGAGACCCAGCCGTCGTAGCCGATTTCCTTGAGGGCGGCGAAGATGGGGTCGAAGACGACTTCGCCCATGCCGGGCCCGAGCAGGTTGGGGTCGTTGGCGTGGAAATGGGCGATCCAGTCGCGGCTGTCGCGGATGACTTGGTCGATCGGGATGGCCTCGCTCGACATGGCCTTGACGTCGAGATGGAGGCGGCAGTTGGGCGAATCGACCTTTTCGGCCAGCTCGATGCCGAGGGCGGCGGTGTTGAGGAAGTCGCCCTCGCTCGGGGCGAGGGGCTCGAGGGCGAGGGTCACGCCGCGTTCCTCCAGCACCGGCATGGCCCGGCGGATGGTGTCGGCGGCGTAGTCCATGGCCTGCGGATGGTCGATCCCGGGCAGCAGATTGCGCTGCTGGGGCGAGCCGAGGACCATGACGGCGCCGCCGAGGTCGGCGCAGAGGCGGGCGAGCTCGGCGAGGTAGGCGCCGGTGCGCTCGCGCACGGCCTCGTCGGGGGTGGTGAGGTAGAAGCCCTCGGTCTTGGCGAGGAGCCAGTGCAGGCCGACGCATTCGAGCCCGGCTTCGGCGATCTGCCCGCGCAGGGCGGCGCGGTCCTCGGCACCGAAGTCGGCGACCGGCTTGCCGAGGGTGAAGGGGGCGATCTCGATGCCGGTGTAGCCGAGCGACCGGGCGTAGGCGAAGGCCTTGGGAAAGGGCCAGTCCTGGAAGGTCTCGTTGCAGATGGCGTACTTCATGGAAAATGCGGGGGTCTGGGACGGACTGCGGCGGCTGCGGCGGGTCAGCGGCGGCGCTTGGGGGCGGGACGGCGCTTTCTCACCGGGGCGGGATTTTCGTCGAGCAGGGCGGTGTAGTTGTAGGGGAAGCCCTCCAGCTTGCGGCGCTCGATGGTCTGCTCGATGAAGTGCTCGACCGACTTGGCGTTTTCGAGCTCGTCGGCGGTGAGGATGGTGAAGGCGTCGCCTTCCTGCTTGGCGCGGCCGGTGCGCCCGATGCGGTGGACGTAGTCCTCGGGGTTTTCCGGCACGCGGTAGTTGACGACGTGGGTGACGCCCGAGATGTCGAGGCCGCGGGCGGCGATGTCGGTGGCGACGATGAGGTTGTAGGTCCCGTCGCGGAAGCCTTGGAGCGCCTTGGTGCGGTCGCTCTGCCGGATGTCCGAGTGCAGCGCGGTGGGCCGGGCCCCCTCGATGTCCTTGAGCAGGCCGAGGAGCGAGTCGGCCTCCTTCTTCGTGCGGGTGAAGATCATCACGCTCTCGAAGTCGGTGCGCTTGATCAGCTCGACGATGAGCTCGTCGCGCTGGTCCATGCCGACGGGGTAGAAGGCGTGGCTGACGGTCTCGGCGGGGGAGCGGCGCTCGCCGATCTCGACCGAGGCGGGGTCGCGCAGGGCCCAGTTCGCCAGCGTCTGGATCGCCGGGGGCATCGTGGCGGAGAAGAAAAGGGTGTTCCGCTCCTTCGGGCACTGGTCGATGATGCGCTTCACGTCGGGGAGAAAGCCCATGTCGAGCATGCGGTCGACCTCGTCGAGTACGAGAAAGCCGACGCCCCCGAGGTCGAGGTTGCCCTTTTCCATGTGGTCGAGCATGCGCCCGGGCGTGGCGATGATGACGTCGGGCTTGTTTTCCAGCGCCTCGATCTGGTGGCCGTAGCCGACGCCGCCGTGCAGGAGCACGACGTTGAGCGGCTTGTAGTAGGAAAAGACGTTCATCTGGTCCTCCACCTGCGCGGCAAGCTCCCGGGTGGGCTCGAGCACGAGGCACTGCACCCGCGTCGAGGGCTGCATCTGCGAGATGATGGGCAGCCCGAAGGCCGCCGTCTTGCCCGTGCCGGTCTGCGAAGCGCCGATGATGTCGCGTCTCTCCAGGGCCAGGGGAATGGCCTGGGCCTGGATCGGGGTCGGTTCGGTGTATCCGGTTCTGGCGATGGCCCGCAGCACGGGGCGGGAGAGTCCGAGTTCTTCAAAGGAAGGCATTCGGCATCAACGCGGCACCCGCTCCCCGTTTCAAGGGGAAAATTCGCCACTCTGCGAGGAAAACCCGTCTCGGTCCGGGACGGTCGCTCCGCCCCGGACCCTGCCGTCGGGGATTTCGGGCAAGATCTCAGTCCCCATGCTCCAAGGCCAGCTGCCAGGGCCTTTCGAGCCTGTGTTCGGCCACCATCCCGAGCAAAACTCCCCGATCCCAGTCATCGCCCAAACCGACCAGCATCCGGTGGATGTCCCGCAAGTGCTTGGGCGAGCCGCCCTCCGCGAAGAACTGAAGCTTCCGAACCACGACATATTCCGGAGGGGCGAACACCACGGCTTCCCCATCGATGCTGGCCGGATTGACGTTCCTCAATCCCCAGGCGTGGAGGGGGTCGCGGCTCGATAGATAGATGTCCGCCTTGAATCCCGTTTCCAGATGGATCAGGTTGAAATGCCCTCGCTGCTCTCGGCCCCTCTCGGACTCGATCACCTCGAGAGGGGGGCAGTAGAACTCCTCCAGCGGGAAGGCGCCAGGCAGGCAGCGCGCGTCCTCGCGGGTCAAGTAGACGACGATGTCGATGTCGTTCGTCAGGCGCGGCTCGCCGTAGAAGATGGCCGCGACGCTTCCGCTGACCATGTAGCGCAGGCCGAGCTCGTTGAATTTCCGGACGAAAACCAGATATGGCTCAGGTGACGGCATACATGAAAATTTCCCGCACTTCCTTCTGCACCTGCTCTTCGCTCCAATCCGGATGCAGTTGACGGAGGCGGGCGGCCTTGATCTCCCGGGCGCCCCAGTAGAGGCGTGTGGCGGCACGCAGCTTCTGCTCGCCGGTCATGCGCCGCAGGACGGCGATGTATTCGGGAGTGAGATCGGAGGCCATCGGTGGAGGTTCAGCGATACGAGGATAAAGGTCCGGTCCGATCTCCGCAAGCATTCGCTGACGGTCTCGCGATTTGCCGAGAGCCCGATGGCTCACCCCGTGCCGTTCCTCCGGAACCCTGTCCAGTCCCCCACCCTCTTCCACGGCGTGATGACCGCCCGGCTGGTTTTCCGGTTCTCCTCGCCGCCGTAGATCACCACGGGCGATTCCGCCGCATCGCCCGCCCAGGCGGAGAATTTTTCCAAGGATCGGGTCCAGTCCGACGCGATCGTCATGCCCGACTTGCACTCGACCGGCAGGCAGGTGGGGCCCAGATCGAAGAGGAAATCGACCTCGACCCCCTCGCTGGTCCTCCAGAAATAGGCGTTGTCCGGCAGGGCCTGGGCCGAGCGGGCCTTGAGGAACTCCAGCAGCACCCAGTTCTCGAACAGTCCGCCGCGCGAGGGATGCCGCAGTAGCTGCTCCGGCGAGGTCAGGCCCAGCAGGTGGCAGGCGATGCCGGTGTCGCCGAAATACAGTCTCGGCGCCTGGCGCAGGCGCTTTCCGAAGTTGCGGTGGAAGGGTTGCAACAGGACGATCTGGAAGCTCGTCCGCAGAACGTCCAGCCAGGCCCGCACCGTGGGATGGGTGACCCCCACCGCCGCGCCGAACTCGCGCAGGTTCACCTGCTGGCCCACATGGCCGGCGCAGAGGAGCAGGAAGCGCCGGAACGCGTCGAGTTCCACCACCCTCAGAACTTGCTGCAAGTCCCGCTCCAGGTAGGTCGCGATGTAGTTTGCCGCCCATCGACCGGGATCGACGGTACCCTGCCGGACTTCCGGATGCAGGCCGGCGAAGAGCAGCTCCTCGAGCGAACCGATGGCCCGGCCGCCCATCTCCTCCGCCCGCGTCGCCTCCGCGAGATTGAACGGACGGAGCTGGAGGTAGCCCACCCTGCCCGCGAGCGATTGGCTGACCTGTCGCAGCATCGCGAAATGCTGGGAGCCGGTGAGGAGCCACTTGCCCTTTCTGCCGTCCTCGTCCACGTCCACCTGCAAGTAGCTGAACAGCTCGGGGCAATGCTGGACTTCGTCGAGGATCGCCCCGTCCGGATACTGGGCCAGAAAGGCCCTGGGATCTTCGAGGGCGAAACCCCGCAGGGAGGGGTCCTCCAAGTTCGCATAGGCCCGGTCGGGGAAAACCGAGCGCACCAGCGTGGTCTTGCCGCTCTGGCGAGGGCCGGTCACGCCCACCACGCGGAATTCGCCAGCCAAAGTCTCCAACATGGCGACGGCATCCCGGCGCACCATTTCCTGGCTTTTGGTAAATCCCATTTACCAAATGATGACATCGATGTATCTGAGGTCAAGTCATGGCTCGTGCCGCACGACCACCGGCGGGAAAGCCAGATGGAGCCGGAAACCGAACGAAGGCGTGAAGTCGCGGGGCGATCGCGGTCAGGACCCGGGGCGGGCCCTTGCCCCGCTTGCTGAATTCCCGGCTTTTCAGGGCACGGGAAACGCGCAAAAGACCCGTTGCCTCGTTGAAACGGCCCCGGAGGGGCCTCAGATGGTAGCCGATGGTGGCGCGGAATTTGCGCTGGTGGCAGCCGGGGCAGAAATGGCGCGTCTTGCAGGTGGAGGCAAAACGGCGCTCTGCAGTCGGGGCACTGCAAGCGGGTGAAGCCGCCCGCGAGGTCGCCGCAGCGGTAGAACTGGCGGACGGCGGCGACGGTGTATTGGGCGAGGAGACCGTGGATCGGGAGGTGATTGGTTGGCGAGCGAAGGGGCGGCTGGATGGGCGGCGGGGGCGTGGAGGCGGAGGCTCGGGAGGAGGGCGATGGCGGGGAGCGGAGGAGACGGGGCGCGGGAGACGAGAGTGAGTCGTGCGGGGGCGACGCGGGCCGAAACGCAAGAGATGATCTGCGGATATTCCCTGACTTCATAACTCGCACTTTCATCCGGGGGACCGGATGCGGCCGCGATAGCGGGCACGCCGGAACCCCGGGGGAAGTCGCCCAAAGGCAAGGTGTGTACGCGAGGGATTGAAGGATTATGGTTTTGCGAGAGTCAAGAATTGTCGCATG
>SLGN01000659.1 GCA_007123695.1 Verrucomicrobiales bacterium | reverse complement strand
TAGATCGAGCGGCGCCCCTCGCCGTCGAGCGGCCCGCTGAAGAGACGCTTCTTGCCGTCTTCGGCGACCCTGGGCGGCAGGATGGGGCGTCCGTAGAGCCGGGGGTCGAGGCGACCGGAAACGGCGAGGACCGAGTCGCGGATCGCTTCCGCCTCGAGCCGGCGGGTGGGATAGTAGGCGGGGAGGCGGTTGTCAGGATCGATTTCGGAAGCCCCGGGGTCTTCCAAGGCGCCCTTCCTCGAATCCTGCCGGAAGGTCTCGCTCAATACCAGCTTGCGCACGAGCTTCTTGGTGGACCAGCCGTCGCGGATGAACTCGCGGGCGAGCCAGTCGAGCAGCTCGGGGTGGGAGGGAGTCTCGCCGAGTCGACCGAAGTCGTCGGGCGTGGCGACGAGACCCTTGCCGAAAACCCACTGCCACACCCGGTTGACGTAGACGCGGGCGGTGAGCGGGTGCTCGGGATCGAGCAGCGATTCCGCCAGCGCGAGACGGTCGCCGACGCCCTCGCCCCGCAGCATCGACAGCGAGGCGGGTGCGATCAGCTCGCCGGGTTGGTCGACGTCGCCGCGGACGTTCAGCGGATACTTCACCGGCAAGGCCTCGCGCTCGTCCATGCTGTTGACGGTGCGGGGAAAGGCGATCCCGGCTTCCGCGCTGCGGTATTCGGCGACGAGCCGGGCGAGTTCGGAGCCGGGCTCGGCCTCGTTGGGGAGGAGTTCGTTCGCCAGCAGCCAGTCCAGGACCTCGTGATCTCCAGGCAGGGACTCGCGGGCATGCCAGCGCTCGACGGCGCCGTTGAGCCAGCCGACGACGCGCTCCCACGGATCGGAGGCGGCGTCCGATTCGTAGAGGCCCGTAAAGGCCGGCAGCTCGTCCTGCGGCGTCCCGGCGGCGTCGTGGGTGACGATGCCGGCGATGCTGATCCAGCTTCGCTTCTCGTAGCCGAAGTCGTCGTTCGGCAAGCCGCGGGCCAATCCGGTGCGCGGCGGGAAATTGGGGTTCAGCGGCGCGGTGCAGAACTCGATCGCGACCTGTTGCGCGCCGTTCTGCAACTCGGCATCGGCGAAGGAGCGCCACTGCGGGTCGCGGTTCGCGTAGAAGGCGACGGTCTCGTTCTGGAAGGCGTGGTCATCGACGACGAGATGGCCGCCGAACTCGCCGCCGGCCAGCTTGAGGCTCATGAATTTGCCGGGCACGGCGTGCTGCGGCGGCGATCGGAGGCTGCCCGGAAGCTTGGAGCTGAGGGCGTGGGAGTGCCGGCCCTGCGGGAGCAGTCTCTCGACGACGCGCTCCCCCTCGAGGGCCACGAGCGGGGTGGCCTCCTCGGTCTCCCCGTGGAGGAAGCCGTCGCCCTCGAACACCCAGCCCTCGAGCGAGGCGGCGCGGAAGGCTTCGTTCCCCTTGACCGCCTCGGCGCGTCTTTTTCGCCACTCCTCGGCCAGTTCGCGCAGGGTCTCGTGCTGAGGCCCGGCCATCGCCTCGCCCGCGAGGCGCGCGAGGGGGTAGGAGATGTCTGAGGGTTTGGCGTCGTCCAGGGCGGGGCGCTTTTCAACCGCCCACTTTCGGAGCTGGGGTGCCTGCAGGGCTCCCTCCCCCGTCCAGAGCGCCGCGAGTTCCTCGCGGATCGCCTCCCGCAGCTCCTTGAGCCTGCCGATGGCGGCGTCATTGGAGCCGGGAGCGTCCGCCACGCGAGCGGTCCAGCGTGGCATCGTGAACATGGCGGCGAGCCCGTAGTAGTCCCGCTGGGCGATGGCCTCCAGCTTGTGGTCGTGGCAGCGGGCGCAGGCGACGGTAGTGGCGAGGAAGGCCTTCGAGAAGGCGTCGATCTTGTTGTCCACCATCTCCTGGTGAATGCCGTTGAACATCAGGCTGCTGCCGTGGCGGTGCTCGCCCAAGTGGTAGAACATCGGGGCGATGAGGTTCTCGCAGGTCCGGGCCTCATCATGGATGCGCGGCTCCGGCAAGAGGTCGCCGGCGATCTGCTCGCGCAGGAACCGGTCGTAGCCGAGGTCGTCGTTGAAGGCGCGGATGAGGTAGTCGCGGTATTCGTGCGAACCCTTGGCGGGGTTGTCCCACTCGTAGCCGTAGGTGTCCGTGTAGCGGACGACGTCCATCCAGTGGAGGGCGAAGCGCTCGCCGAAATGCGGGCTGTCGAGCAACATGTCCACATAGGACTCGTAGCTCGCCCCCGGTGCCGACGTTGGATGGACGACCGGCGGCAGCCCGGTGAGGACGAAGGAGAGGCGGCGGCGGAGCACCTCGTCGGGGGCCGGCGGAGCCATCTCCAGGCCGGCGGCCTTTTGCGCCGCTTGGATGAAGCCGTCCACGCTGCCCTCGCCAAGCACACGCATCGGCTTGAGGCTCCACCAGTCGAGGCGCGTCTGAAACTCCACCTCCCAGGCGCTCTCCTGCTTCCTCAACCCGCCCGCGTCGCCCGCACCGACGTCGGAAGCCAGCATCACGGCAGCGAGCGCAAGGCAAGCGCGGTACGACCTAACCATCATGCTCCGAAGGAAGCTCGAAAACGTGAGGCCCGCAAGATGGCGCAATCGCCAAAAAATAGTATGATCCCGCCATGGAGCCAAGCCCATGCGATCTACTGGACCGGCTCGGGAATGTCCGCGAGATGCTCGACGCCCTCGAGAGGATTCCCGGGTCCCTCTTCATGATCAAGGATCTCGACTCGCGCTATGTCTACATGAGCCGCGGCCTGCGCGATGCCATCCCCCTCGGCCCGGGGCAGGAGGTGGAGGGCAAGACCGACTTCGATCTCTTTCCCAAGATCGTCGCCCAGAACTTCCGCGAGAACGATCTCAAGGTCTTTCGCGAGGGCCGTGCGTTGGTCAACGAGATCCATGCGGCGATCTTTTTCCGGCATGCCCCGCTCTGGGCAGTCTCGAGCAAGTTCCCGCTGCGCGACCGCTCCGGAGCGATCATCGGGCTGATTACGATCAACGAGCCCTACGAGAAGCTCGCGGGTCTCGACGACGAGCTGAACCGCCTCCTGCCCGCTGTCGAGCGGCTCACCAAACGCTACGCCGAAACCCTGAAGGTCGCCGCCTTGGCGAAGGATTGCGGATACTCCGAGCGGCATTTCCTCCGCCTCTTCAAGCGACGCCTCCAGCAAAGCCCTGGGCAGTTCCTCGAGCAGGTTCGCATGTTCCACGCCCTCGATGCGGTGCGCCACAGCAACCGCAGCATCGCCGGCATCGCGGACGATTGCGGCTATCACGATGCCTCCGTCTTCGTGAAACGCTTCAGGCGGTTTGTCGGAACCACGCCGCTGAGATGCCGCAAGGCCCATCAGTCGATGGTGAAAACGGAACCCGCCCAGGTCCTCCCGCCAGTCCTTCCCTGAGCCGCGCGGGACTCTGGGACCGACTTGCCTGCACAGTTCAGCAATCTGATGCGCTTCCGCGAGGTGGCGGACGAGTTCAAGAGCTTCGCGGGGATGCCCGCCGGCCCCTTCACGATGGAGCGGACTTTTCCAAAAACCCTTGCAACGACGGAGAAAATCCGGAAAACTGCACGATTCATGCATCAGTGAATTCCACTCAGCGAGGCGCCATGAATAGGAATCGTTGGCCTTTATCAAGCACCATGCGTCATCTGCCACTCCTCCTCGGCATCACGCTGATCGTCGGGATGACGATTTGGGAGGTCTCCGATTTCTTCGTCACGAACGAAGGCGTCAGATACTTTTCGTCGGAGCCACGGCGACTGGTGCCGGTAGTGCTTCTCGGTCTCGCCGGTGGCGTGGTCGCCCTCGTGATCAGTCGGCTGTCGCCGCGTTCGCAGCGCACCCTGAAGCTGGCAGCGCTTGGCACGTTTGGTGCACTCCTTCTTTTCACCCTCGCCCTGTTCGCCTATTCTGTCGGCCATTTGGCCCCGATGGTCGAAGACACCCACCCGTCGATTCCTCACACCACCCGCCATCCCGAGGAGCGCGAACGGTTCGGTCGCTTGACCTTGGCGAGTTGGCCATCTACGTTCAGGAATGAATTTTTCGGAACTTGAGTCCGTCGTTCTCGCGCTACCCGAGCAGGCCCGTAAGGTCTTGGCATCCCGTCTTTGGGATAGCTTTGAGATCGAGGAAGCCTCCTCTCTTGCCTCGGAATGCACAACGCGCGAGGAGCATGCGAACGCCGAACCCGACGGCTGGAGCGACGCCGATGAGTTTCTGGAGGGATTGAAACTCAGAGTCCGAGACCTGTGAAGGTGGTCATCGCGAAAGCTGCGAGGGCGGACGTTCATTCGGCCATTGCTTGGTATGATGCACGATCCGACACGGCAGGCGATCGCTTCTTGGATGACTTGAAGCGCACAATTGAAAAAGTACGCCGCAGCCCGTCCCGCTGGCGCCCCCTGCGCTCCGGCGACGAGCGGAGGGTCATTCGCCTTCCGAACCCCTCCTCACACCACCCGATGCCGCGTCAGGTCTTGGGTGTCGATCATGCCGACGGGGCGGCCGGTCTCATCGACGACGACGAGGTCGTCGATGCGCGTGTCCTCGAGGAGGGCGAGGACTTCGCCGACGAGCCGGTCGCTGCGGACGTGGATGGGCTGGCGGGTCATGTGCTGGCCGACGGGCTCGGCCCCGATCTCGGTGCCGCCGCCCTGGAAGGCCCTCGCAAAGTCGCCCTGGGTGAAGATCCCGGCGAGGGTTCCGTCGGGCCCCGTCACGACGACGGCGCCGGCGCGGGCCTTCGTCATGCGGGCGATGACCTCGCGGATGCCGAGGTCGGGCGGCACGGCGACGAAGTCCTCGCCGCAGCGCATGATGTCCTCGGCCCGCAGGAGGAGGGCGCGGCCGAGCGAGCCGCCGGGGTGCAGCTCGGCGAAGCGCTCCTTGGTGAAGCCGCGCGCCTCGAGCAGGACCATGGCGAGGGCGTCGCCGATGACGAGGGTGTTGGTCGAGCTGGAGGTGGGGGCGAGGTTGAGGGGGCAGGCCTCGCGCTGGACCTGGACGTCGAGGACGCAGTCGGCGGCCTTGGCGAGGGTCGAGCCGGGCCGCCCCGTGATTGCGACGAGGCGCACGCGGCGGCGCTTGAGGTGGGGGATCAGGGCGAGGAGCTCGGCGGTCTCGCCCGAGTAGCTGAGGGCGAGGGCGGTGTCGCCCGGATTGACGAGCCCGAGGTCTCCGTGGATGGCGTCCTGGCAGCCGAGGACGACGGCGGGGGCGCCGGTGGAGTTCAGGGTGGCGGCGAGCTTGCTGCCGACATTGCCCGACTTGCCGACCCCGACGACGACGATCTTCGCGCCCGCCTCGACCGTCTCCTTGAGCAGGCCGACGGCGGCGCAGAAGGATTCGTCGAGGCGGTCGCGGAGACGCTGCAGCTCGTCGATCTCGAGGGAGACGACGCGTCGGGCTCGGTCGAGTAGGTCCATGTCGGGGGCAGGCGCGGCGGGCGGGTAGATCCCATGCCGCGCCGGGTCCGAGCATAGCCTGCGCAGAGCAAGCTTCAAGGGCGGACCGATTCCGCTACCTTCGCCTTCGCCATGGCCTCTTACCGGCGCGCCGGACGGCGCGGCGCGGGGCGCGGCGGCACGATGCGGAATCCGACCGCGTCGCGCAGCGCCGGGCGCAGCGGCGAGAATCCCCGCACGAGCCCGCGGTAGCCGCGGCGCAAGTCCGGCCGGGTGCGACGGACGTGGACGAGGTAGGCTTCGCGTCCTCCGGGTCGGTAGAGATCGGTCTCTAGCACGCCGAGCAAGAAGGCAGAGGTCACATTCCGCCGCACCGCGTCGCCGGTGAAGTACGAGACGCGGTGAAAGCGGTTGCCGCCGGGGCCGGAAAGACGGGCGCTGTCGTCGAGCTGCGGGGATAGATTGCGCCACAGCAGGCGGTAGCGTGCCGACGCCCTTCCCCGCGGTCGGGCGACCGCCGTCTGCCGCAGACCCCGGTTGTTGAAAACCCGGAGACCGAGGAAGCGCTGGCCCGGCTCCGCGATGGCGAGGTCGGGGCGGGTCTCGGGCAGTCCGCGGACGAGGCGCAGGTCGGAAAGCGCCGCAACGGCCCGCTCGCTGGCGGCGCTGGGGAAACCCGGCTCGAGCCGGAACTCGACCGTGTGAAGCCCCCGCCCGAAGACGTTGGCGGTGACGGTGCGCCAGTCGGGCGAGGAGGTGCCTCCGATCCAGCGGCCGCGCTCGATCCCATCGACGAGCACCCGCAGCACGGCCGCGCCGGGAGGACCGTCGAGCCGCCAGCGTGCCGCAAAGACTCCCGAACCCTCGACGGTGAGGACGAGGCTCTTGCGTTCTTCTGCGGAGACACCGCGGGCCTCGGCGAGGGCGCGGGCGCGGGCCGAGGGGAAGGTGTTGAGTTCGTTGGCGGCGCCGGGTTCGACGACGCTCCAACCGCGGTTGAAAACCGTCTCGCCGATGTCGAAGGCGAGGGCGAGCGAGGGGTCGGGGGCGAGACCACCGAGATCGACGCTGCGGAGGCTGCGCAGAGCGACGGCGACGAGGGGGGCATCGACCGCCTCTTCGGAGCCTTCTTCGGCGTTCGGTTCTTCGGGAGAGCCGGTGGCGGCTGCGGCTGAATCCGCTTGGGAAGCCGCCTCGCCGCCGGAGGTCCGCACGAGAACGAGGTCGTCGAGATCTAGACCGCTGCCCGCGCCCGCCCAGACCCATGTGGAGACGACGGCGGCGCCTTCGGTGGCGGTTCCTTCGACGGAGAAGGCGGACCAATCCGAAGCCACGGCGAGGTCGGCGATGGAGTCGCCGAGCCACTCCCCCGAGGCGCCCCAGAAGGAGAAGCCGGCCTCCCTCGGTGCCTCCGCGCCCCCGGGGCTGCGGTAGTGGCCGGAGAAGCGGAACTGCTCCCCGGCGGCGGCGGCGCGGTTGTCGACGAGGAAGGATTCGGCGCCGATCCGGGCTGCGTAGGCCCCGCTGCGGGCTTGGGAGACGAGCACGACGTTGCTGCCGCCGGTGTCCCAAGGGGCGACGGATCCGGT
>SLGN01000751.1 GCA_007123695.1 Verrucomicrobiales bacterium | reverse complement strand
TTCCCGTCCCCCCTCCGATGACGCAGTCGATCCCTCCCGCTTCCGTCTTGCGGCGGCGCTTGGCGCTTTTCGTTTTCACCGCCGCGCTTGTCGGAATGGCCCCGGCTGCCGCAGTCGGCCAAGACTATTTCTGGGATGCCGCCCCTCTCGCCGACGGCAACCAGAACGGCGACGGACTCTGGAGCAGCGGTGGGCCGCCCTCCTTCTGGACCGAGGGCGCCTCGCTCTTCGACTCCATCCGCATCCCTTGGGTGAACTCGGCCACTAGCGTCGCGCATTTCGGCGCGGCTTCCGGCTACTCGAACCCCGGCCAAGGCGGCACCGTGACTCTCGGAGAGTCGATCACTCTCAACCGTCTCGTCGTCGGGGCGCAGGCGGGGGCCTACGTCATTGCTCCCGGCAGCGGCCCGTTCCTGCTCCAGTTCGACGGAGCCGACCCCGAGCTGCGCAGCGACTCCGCCTCGTCCCTGCGCATCGAGGCCGGGATCGTCAGCGCTGGCACTTTGCTGAAAACCGGCAGCGGGCGCGTTGTCCTCGCCGCGCCCGCGGGTCAGACGAGCCTCGGCGGCTTCCACATCCAGCAGGGCACCGTCGCCCTCGCCGAGGCCGGGACGCTGCCTTCCTCTCTCACCCTCGTCATCGGAGAGGGCAGCACCGCTGGACGGCTGGAAGTGCTCGCCGACCAGAGCCTCGCCGGGCTGCGCTTCGAGAGCCGCGCCGCCGCCGCGACCAACGAGGTCACCATTGCCTCGGGGGTCACCCTGACGGTGAACGGATCAGTCTTCTCGGGGATCTTCGACGGCAACACCAACGGCGATACCACCCGGACGGTCTTCAGCGGCGGCGGCAGCTTCGTCGTCGATGCCGCCACCGGCAGCTTCGCCGTCTCCAGCGGCGCTAGGACCGTCGGGGGCAATAACATCTCCATTTTCGACCTCTCGGGACTGGCCTCTTTCGACGCCACCGTGAACCGCTTCGATGTCGGTCGCCCCACGAACCTCGCCGGCACCTACCAAGGCTCGGGGCGTCCCGACGCCACCCTGCATCTCGCCGCCGCGAACCAGATCACGGCGAACACCCTCGCCGTTGGCTTCAACAGCCAAGTGACGACGAGCAACTTCCTCACCCTCGGCCAAGAGAATGTCATCCACGCGAACAGCATCGTCGTCGGAGGCGGTCGGGCGAGCGGCACGGTCGAGTTCGCCACCGGACTCGACCAGCCCACCCTCGTCCTGCGGGGGCAGGGCGGCGGCGCCACCCGCGCCAACCTCACCCTCGCCGATTCGCGCAATACCTCCAGCATCGGGGGACTCGGCGGCTCCAGCGTGCCCGTCGGCACCGTCGATCTCAGCGGGGGCACGGTGGACCTGCTCCTCGGCACCGTGAACATCGGCTACGGAGGCACCGACAACGGCGGCTTCGCCGGCGGCGCCTACGGACGCGGCGAGGGCTACTTCACCTTCGACGGCGTCGGCAGCATCGTCGATGTGAACCGCCTCCACATCGGCATCACCGCTTCCTCCAGCCTTGAAGCGACGAATCCGGCGACCGATCCCGTCCTCACCGCCATCGGCGTCTTCACGATGAACGGGGGCACCCTGGTAGTGAACGAAGCCCTCGTCCTCGCCCGCAGTCTCGACAACGCCGCGGGCAACCAGCAGAGCATCAATGGCACCTTCAACCTCAACGGCGGGCAGGCCTTCGTGAACGCGCCGATCCAGCTCGGCGAGCACACCAGCACCGGCAGCGGCATCCTCACCGGCACCCTGAACCTGAACGGCGGCAGCCTCGCGGTGGACGGGGACATTCTTCGCGGCGGCGAGTTCACCGTCGGCGTCCTCAATCTCCACGGGGCCAGCCTCGACATGCAGGGGCACGCCATCGGCGACGCGACCTACGCCGTCGACATCTCCCTGCAAAGCGGGCGCCTCGCCAACGTCGCCGAGATCAACGGCGGGGCCGATCTCGTGAAAAGCGGGGCCGGCTCCCTCATCCTCGACGGCACCAACGCCTTCGCCGGCACCGTCCGGGTCGAGGGCGGGCGGATCGTTGTCGCTTCGACGACCGCTTTGCAAAACGCCGCCTCTGTGGCCGTCGAGGCTGGCGGGGCCTTCGACTTCGCCACTGGCAGCGGGGGCACGCTCACCCTGTCGACCGCCAGCGGCACGGCTCTCTCCCTCGCCGACGGGGCCTCCCTCGGGGCCGAGCTCGGCAGCGCCACCGGATCGATCCTCGTCCAGGCCGGGGCCTCCGTCGCCACCGACGCCTCCGCCGCCGTCGGGGTGAACCTCTACCGCATCGGCAGCGCCGCGCCGCCCGCCAGCTCCATCCTCCTCAGCGCGCCCGGGGGCGGGATCACCGCGAACGGCGCGACCTACAGCCTCGGCGCGGTCTACGGCGCCACCGACTTCACCGCGACCCTCGACGTCACCGACACCCAGATCGAGGTCCTCACCAGCGCCGCGACGGCCCTCACGTCCGCCTACTGGATGGGCGGCTTCGGCCCCGGAATTGGCATCTGGGCCGCCTCGAACGGGTTCGACGCCGGCAACTGGGTCACCAACGCCGACGGCACCGGCGCGACCGGCCTCGTCCCCGGCGCCGCTGCCGATGTGTTCTTCTCCGCCACCGGCGCGACCTTGCCTGCGCTCACCGAGCTGGGTGCGGACATGAGCTTCCAAAGCCTCACCGTGAACACCGCCTCCCCGCTCTCGGTGGCGACGACGGGGCACCGGCTTGCCCTCCTCGGCGCCTCGCCACTGACGGTGAACGCCGGGGCGGGGGCGGTCAGCTTCGGGGCGGACCTCGAACTCGGGGCGGCGGGCACGGTGACGCTGCACATCGACAATGCGGGCGGCTTCACTTTGGACGGCGTCCTCTCCGCGCCCTCGGCGAGCCACTTGGTCAAAACGGGGAGCGGCGCCCTCACCCTCACGCAGCCCTCGCTCCACAGCGCCCGCACTTCCGTCCTCGGCGGGGTCCTCGCGATCGGCTCGCAGGCGGCGCTCGGGTCCAACCCCGTCGCCTTCGCCGCCGACCACCTCACCCTCGCGGGCGGCACCCTGCGGGCCGACACCAGCTTCCGCCTCGACGACGCCAACCGCGGCATCACCCTTGGCGCGGGAGACGGCACCTTCGAGGTTAACGCTGGAGCCACCCTCGGGATCGACCAGACCATCGCCGGCAGCGGCGGGCTGGTGAAGAGCGGGGGCGGCACTCTGGAGATCACCGCGCCCGCCACCTACAGCGGCAGCACCTCGATCCGGGGCGGCACCCTCGTCGCGGCGGCGGGGAACAATACCCTGCCGACGGGAACGCTGAATTTCGAAGCCGCCTCCGCGACCCTCGCGCTCGGGAGCAGTTCGCAGAGCGTCTCCGCCCTCACCTTCACCGCTCCCGGCAGCGCCAGCCTCGTCCGCGTCACCGGCGCCGGAGGCAGCCTCACGGTTAACAGCAGCAGCATCACGCAGATCGCGACGTCGGCGCAGACGAACCCGCTCACCCTCGACCTCAGCGAACTGGGGGCCTTCACCATCAACGGCGGCAGCCAGAACCTGCGCATCGGCCTCACCGGCAGCGGGCACAGTGCGGGGGGTGCCGTCCCCGTCGTGACGGTCTTCTTGGCGGAAACGAACACGCTGACCGGCGGCACCCTCCTCATCGCGGACCAGGTCGGCAGCTCCGGAGGAGGGCTCACCACCATCCATCTCGGCCAGACCAACACGCTCAATTTCAACACCATCACCCAGGTCACCGACCGCTCCAGCGGGGTTCTCCGCTTTGCCGACGGCCTCGTCGAGCCCACCGCCACCATCCGCGCCCAGAACGGTACCGGCGCCGTCGGAACCTGGAACATGGGCGGCCTCAACAATTTCACGAACAACGTCTGGACCGCCACGGCCGACTTCCGCGGCGGTACCCTCGACGCCCTCGTCACCACTCTGAACGTGGGGCGCGTCCTCAACCGCTTCGGCACGATCGAGGCCGACTTCCTCATGGACCGCGGCGTCCTCGCCGTCACCGACCTCAACGTCGGCACCGCCTCGGGGACGAACACCGGGGCTCCGACCAGCGTCCGCGTCGCGAACAGCCGCTTCGTTCTCGAGGGGCCAGGCACCGTCAACGCGACGAACCTCGTGCTTGCGAGCAACACCTCACTAGCCGGAACGGGCACCTCCACCGCCAACGGCACCGTCACCGTCCGGGACGGAGCCTTCAACGTTTCCGGAGGCATCCTCATGGGCCGGGCCGACAACGCCGGGCACTTCGCGAACGCCACCCTCGAGATCTTCGGCGGCACCGTCTCGGTCGGCGGCGACATCGTCCGGTTGGCCACCGGCGACGGCACCAATAACGCCACCCTCCTCCTCGTCGGCGGCGCCCTCGACCTGAACGGCCACGCTATTGGCACGGCGGTCCGCCCCATCCAGACCCTGAGCCTTGAGCACGGCACCCTCCGCAATGTGTCGGAGATCAACGGTGGGAGCGACTGGACCAAGAGCGGCGGAGGCACCCTCGTGCTGGAGGGGACGAACACTTTCTCCGGCGGCGTCACCGTCACCGGCGGCACCCTCGCCTTCTCCGCCGCCGACCAGCTCGGCGACACCTCCGCCAGCAACACCCTCACCCTCGACGGCGGCACCCTCGCCTACACCGGACTCGGCTCGACCAGCCTCGCCGCCAACCAGAGCCTCTCGCTCGGAGGAGCGGGCGGGACCATCGCTGTTGTTTCCGCCGGAGGCAGCCTCGAGCTGACCGGGGCGATCTCCGCCGCCAGCGCCGCCGATCTCGAGAAAACCGGAGCCGGCACCCTCTTTGCGAGCGGAGGCATCGACCTCTCGGGCGGCCAGCTCACCGTCTCGCAGGGCCTCCTCTCGGGCGGGCTCTCCGCGAGCGGCATCGGCGGACTCGACATCGCCAGCGGCGCGGCACTTCACCTCGCCGACGGCGTCGCCACCACCGTCAACCTCGCCAGCCTCGTCCTCGCCGACGGCAGCACGCTCGGCTTCGAGCTCGGCGCCCCTGGCATCAACGACGCCCTCGCCGTCTCCGGGGCCGCCGACGTAGCGGGCAGCGTTTCCTTCGACTTCTTCGATCTCGGCGGGATGGACTTCGGCACCTACGACCTCGTCACCGCCTCTAGCGGGCTCGCCGCCGCCACCTACCTCGTCGGCGCCGCCCCCGTCGGCTTCAACCTCGTCATCACCGCGAGCGGCACCCTCGTGCAGCTCACCGCCAGCGACCTCATCCGCCGCTACTGGGGCGGGGCCATCGACGGTTCCTGGTCCACGCTGAACGCCGGCGCGACCAACTGGGCGATCAACGCCGACGGCACCTCGGATCCCGGCGCGCTGCCGGGCAGCGCCGACACCGTCGTCTTCAGCGCCAGCTCGGCCCCGCTCGCCGGAGGCGCGATCCACACCACCCTCGACGGGGCCTTCGTCATCGACAGCCTCCAGTTCCTCGCCACCCCGGCGGGCGTGGACACCGTCACCGTTGCCCCCGGCAGCGGCGGCAGCCTCGCCATCGCTCCGCTCACCGCCAACAACGGCATCCTCGTCGAGGACAACGCCGGTGCCGTCACCATTTCCGCCCCCCTCACCGCCGGGGCCACGCAGACCTGGCACGTCGCCGGCACCGGGGCCAACGGCTCCTCGCTGACCCTCGCGGGCGCTCTCGTCCTCGACGCCGCCGTCACCAAGACCGGGGACGGCGTCCTCGCCCTCGACGGAGCGCGCAGCGGTGTCGGCTCACTCGCCATCGCCGGGGGCCGGCTCGACTACGGCATCGCCGCCGCAGGCGGGGGCGGGGCCACCAGCTTCGCCTCGGGCACCTCCTTCGACAACCGCTCCGGCGCGCCCCTCGTCCTCGACGCCGGCGGCACGATGTCCTGGACCGGCGACCTCCTCTTTCACGGCAGCCACGATCTCGACCTCGGAGACCGCAGTCTCGCGCTCGGCGGCGACGTCGCTCTCACCGTCGCGGCCTCGACCCTCACCGTCCCTGGCGCGATCGGCGACGGCGGCGGGGACCACCTCCTGCTAAAAGACGGCCCCGGCACCCTCGTCCTCTCCGGCGACAACAGCCACAGCGGCGGCACCACCCTCGCCTCGGGCACTCTCGGCCTCGGCAGCGCCTCCGCGCTCGGCACCGGTGTGTTCACCATCGGCGACGGCACCGTGCTGCGCAACGCCGCCGGCGCCCCCCTCGCCCTCTCCACCGGCAACCTCATGGTCTGGGAGGGCGGCTTCACCTTCGAGGGGCCCCACGACCTCGACCTCGGGCCGGGCCAGGCGACGATCCAAGCCGACGCCGAAGTCACCGTGGCCAACTCGCGGCTCAGCGTCGGAGGCGGCCTCAGCGACGGCGGGCTCGGCTACAGGCTCGTCAAGGACGGCGCTGGCGAGCTCGCTCTCGGCGGCCAGAGCCAATACGGCGGGGACACCTTGGTGAAGGAAGGGGTCCTCCTCCTGCTCGGACACGAAGCCCTGCCCGCGGGCACCACCGTCCGGCTCGGCGAGGGCGGCACCGCCGGCACCCTCGACCTCGGCGGCTTCAGCCAGACCGTCGCCGGCCTCCGCGTCGATTCGACCACCAACGCCGTGACCAACCAGCTCGTCGTCGCCGACAACGAGACCTTCACCGTGAACGGCGGCGTCGTCGTCGGGGGCGTCGGGACCAACACCACCACCCGATTCGTCGCGAGCGGGGGCGGGCACCTCGTCGTCAACAGCGGGGGCGCCAACTTCCAAGTCGGTGGCCTCACCACCACCAGCCCGGTGACCCGCAACGCCGCCGAGGCCGACCTCAGCGGACTGGCCTCCTTCACCGCGAACCTCGGCGGCGGCGTGCTGCGCGTCGGCGAGACCGGCGGCCCCACCGGCACCGCCGCCCCCTCCACCCTGCGGCTCGCCGAGAACAACCACATCGTCGCCTCGTCGATCCGCGTCGGCGACGCCACCCCGCCGGAAAGCCCGAACAATCCCCA
>SLGN01000600.1 GCA_007123695.1 Verrucomicrobiales bacterium | reverse complement strand
TGAAGACGTCGAGATCGCCCTCGGCCGAGGCGGCGTCCCAACCGGCTCGGTTGAGGCGCTCTTCGTGGAGAAAGATTCCCTGGCCGGGATCGCTCAGGCCCATGTGCGCGAGATAAAGGTGCTCGGTGGCGAAGTCCTCGCCCTTCGCCGGGGCCACGGGTTGCTGGCCGAGGCGGAAGAAGGTCGCCTGGAAACCGAGCCGCCGCTCGCCGGCGAAGAGATGGCCGGTGAGGTACCACCACTCGATCTTGAAGTCGGGATGGCTGCCATGGTCGCGGGGGAAGGAAGGCCGGTAGCCCGCGCGCGGCACGCTCCAGTCGGCGGCCGGGTGGGTCGCGGGCAGCGTCAGCAGCAGAGCCGCCCACAGCGCGCCGAAGGCGGGAGGGCGGCGTCGGCGCGGATCTCGGTTCGTCGTCATTGCGTTCGGTGGCGGTGGATCGGTTTGGTTCGGACTTTCGGGACCTCATTCCCGGCGGTCCGAGCGGAGGTTGGCGTTGCGCTGGCCGACGCCCCAGGCCACGGCCGCGGCGGTGGCGAGCGTCAGCGCGGAAAGGAGGCCGAAGCCGCCCCACGGAACCGCGTAGCGCAGCGTCCAGCCGAAGCTCTGCGGATTGATCACCTCGATCAGGATCCAGCCGAGAAAGAAGCTGACGCCGAGGCCGCCGGCCAGTCCCGCGAGGGCGATGCCGACCCCTTCCCACATCGCGGCGCGGGCGATGTCGCGACGGGTCGCGCCGATGGCCCGCAGGGTCGCGAGTTCGGCGCGGCGCTCCAGCAGCAGTCCGGCGAGGGCGAGCCCGAGCCCGCCCACGGCGATGATCACCGCGATCGCCTCGAGGGCGTAGGTCACGGCGAAGGTCTGGTGGAAGATGCGGATCGATTCGGTCCGAAGAAGCTCGTTGGTGCGTGCGGTCACGGCGGGGAATTCGGACCGGAGCCGTTCCAGCAGCTCTTCGGGATCGACTCCTTCCTCGGCGTAGAGGGCGATGCTGGACACTTTTGAATCGTCGAACCACGCCGAGCTGCTGGCGCGCGAGACCAGCACGGTGCCGCTCTCGTTGCCGTAGTCGGCGTAGACTCCGAGGATCTCGACGCGCTGCGTTCCGGACGGTGTCGGCAGCTCGAGGACGTCGCCCTTGCCCCTGCCGAAGCGTCTTTGGAAAGGCTCGCTCACCCAGGCGCCGTCCCCCGAGAGCGTTCCGGGTCCGGTGGCGGGCGGTGGATCGACCCAGAGGAGTTCGAGGAAACGGTCCGGATCGTCGTGGTAGCTCGCGCCGCCGAGGAGGATCTCGCGTCCCTCGAATTCGATGCTCTGCCGCTGCAGCGTGTCGGCGCCGGCCACGCCCGGCAGCGCCACGATCCGCCGCCATTCGGGCTCCGAGATGGCGTTGGCGTTGGCGATCGAGGGAGCGCCGGGGGACGCCACGTAGAGGTCGGCCTTGAGGATCTGCCCGATCCACGAAGTCAGCGTGGTCTCGAAGCTCGCCACGAGGATGGCCATCGCCGCCGACATGCCGATCGCCGCGGAGAGGCCCGCCGCCGTGAGCCGGTGGCGGCCCCCGACTGCGGCGAGACGGCTCGCCGCGTAGCGCCGCATCGCATCGCCGCCGCCGCCGAGCAGGGCCGCGACGGGACGGAAAAGCAGTCCCAGCAGCACGCTGGCTCCGAGGACGCCGAAGAAGGCCGCGAGGTAGCCCCCCAGCGCGAAGGCGGTACCGCCGGGGAGTCTCACCGCCGGGATGTGGGCGCAGGCGTAGGCGACCGCAAGCAGCAGCAGCCCCAAGGGCCAGCTCCGCAGCAGGGCGAGGCCTCCGCCTTGCGAGCCTTGGCGCAGAGCTTGGGCGGGGGGCGTCATCGAAGCCTCTCGCGCCGGGATCCAGCCCGCCACCAGGCTGGCGACGACTCCGAAGCCGAGGGAAAAGGCCGCCTCGCCCCAGTGCAGGGTCACCGCCCGCGTCGTCGTCTCGTAGTAGAGCATGTTGACCGTCGCCGAGATCGCCCCGACCAATGCCGAGGCGAGCAGGCGTCCGAGTAGGATGCCGCCAAGCCCGCCCACCAGCCCGAGGGCGAACGCCTCGGCCATCCACGCCCGCCGGATCTCGCGCGGCGTCACCCCGAGCGAACGCAGGATTGCGATTTCCGCGCGGCGTTTCACCACTGCCGCCTCCAGCGCCTGCATGATGAGGTAGACGCCGACGAGCAGGGCGAGGCCCGAGAGGATGGCGAGGTTCATGCGGAAGGCGGCGCTCATCCGCGTCACCGATGCCTTTCGGTCTTCCGGCGTCTCGAGCAGGAGATCTCGCTCGGTCGCCAAGTCCGCGAGTCGCTGCGCAACCTTGGCGGAGACCTCTTCGGCGTCCCGCCCCTCGGCGAAGCGGACCTCGATGCGGCTGATGCGTCCTTCCTCGCCCGCGAGGCTTTGCAGGGAGGGCAGATCGACGAGCACGAGAGTGGCGGGAATGGCGGGCCGGTTCGGAGGGTCCGGCAGGATCCCCGCGATCTCGAGGGTCGCCTCGCGGTCGCGGATCCAAAGGCGCAGCTCGTCGCCCTCGGCCAAATCCCTCGCCGCCGCGAAGGCCGTGCCGACAAATGCGGCGCCGGGGCGGAAAAGGCTCTCGGGATCGCCGGGGCCGGAGGGGTTCCCGGAATCTTTCGACGAAGCGTTCGCCACGGATGAACCCGCCGCCGCCGCGAGGGCGTTGCCGATGGCGACGAGATCGACGCCGACGAGACGGACCAATCCCTCTTCTTCCTCGCCCGACACCGCCCCGGTCAGCTCCAGGACGGGGAAATATTCGACCGGCAGCGGTCCCGACGCCGCACGCAGTTCCCGCAGCAGCGACGAGTCGAGCAAACCGGCCCGGGGGCGGAGGATCAGGTCGCTTTCGCCCGAGACCGATTCGGTGAAGAGCGCGAAGCCCGACACTGCGGCTTTGTTGGCGAGACGAACCGCGAGGAACACGGCCACGCCGAGGGCGAGGATCCCGGCGAGGGTCGCGGTGAGAAACGGCTCGCGGACCCAATGCCGCCGGATCACCCGGTTCCACAGCAGGGCGGCAGTGCGGGGGGGCTCGCGGCGTGTCGCGGCGTCCTTCATGCGGGTTTTTCGGTCGCGAGCAGTTGGCCGTCGCGCATCTCCACGGTGCGGTGGCAGATGCGGGGAACCTGCGGGCTGTGGGTCACCACCAGCATGGCGGTGCCGTGGCGTTCGCCGAGAGCGGCGAGCAGATCCAGGATCGCCTCGCCGGTGGTCGAATCGAGGTTGCCGGTCGGTTCGTCGGCGAGAATCAGGCGGGGCTCGATCGCCAGCGCCCGGGCGATCGCGACCCGCTGCATTTCGCCTCCGCTCAGTTCATGGGGCATGGCCGAGGCGCGGTGCGCCAGCCCTACCTCGTCCACCAGGGCGGCGACGCGGGCGGCGCGCTCGGATTCGGCTACGCCGTTGAGCAACAGGGGAAACTCGATGTTTTCCCGCGCCGACAGGGTAGGGAGGAGGTGGAAGAATTGGAAGACCGTGCTTACCGTTTGCCGGCGCAGGCGGCAGAGCCCCTCTTCGTCGAGCCCCCCGAGATCTTCGCCCGCAATCTCGATGGACCCGCCGTCGGGCCGGTCGATCCCGCCGACGCAGTTGAGGAGGGTGCTCTTGCCCGAGCCCGAGGGCCCCATGAGCGCGACCCGCTCGCCCGGTTCCAGCGAGAGGCTCACGCCCTTGAGGACCGGCACCGGTCCGTCCGGGCCGGGATAGGATTTTGTAACCGACGATACTTGCAGCGCCATCATTTCCGTTCACCTTGACGGGATTACGAGTCCCGGCCCCGGAGAGTCCCCGGATAGGGGCTTTTTCCTTGCTTCGCCGCCCCAGAGGTATCCCGCTCCATCCATGGCCCGCTATCCCATTACCATGCCCCAGCTCGGCGAATCCATCGCCGAAGCCACCATCCGCGAGATTCTCGTTTCGCCCGGCGACGAAGTCCGGGCCGACCAGGATCTCTTCGAGGTCGAGACCGACAAGGCCATGATGGAAGTCACCACGCCTTGCAGCGGGACCATCGCCGAGATCACCGCAGTGGTCGGGACGAGCTACCCCGTGGGTTCGCAGATCGCCGTGATCGAGGCCACCGAGGAAGACGCCCTCAAAGCCGGGTTGCTGCGTCCAGACGAGGCCGGCGCAACCCGGCAGGAGGAGCCCGGCGACGGCGGGGACGGCTGCGGCGAAGGCGGCGACGAAGGCGGCGGCGGAGCGAATCTCCATTTCGCCGTCGACGAAGGCGAAGTCATCGACCACAGCGCGCCCGCCGCAGTGCAGCCCACCGTCGAGGGCGGTCTGCCCGTGCCGGTGCGCTCCAGCGTCTACCTAAGCCCCCGTCTGCGGCACCGCATGGACGAACTGGGTCTCAACTCGGCCGACCTCGCCGGTCTCCCCGGCAGCGGCGCGGGTGGCCGCGTTACCGTCGAGGACTTCGAGAAGTTCATCCAGCAGCTCGACCAGAGCCGCATGACCGACGCCTCGCCGATGCGAATTGCCGTGGCCGACTCGATGCGGCGCAGTTGGACCCGCCCCCTCGCCAGCGTGACCGTTCCGGTGCGGCTCGACGCCGTCCTCGCCCACCGCCGCTCCGTGACCGCCAAGCCCGGCGTCAGCCTCTACGCGATGCGCGCCCTCGCCATTGCGCTCTCCGAAAACACCGCCGTGGCCGGGCGTCTCATTGGCACCAAGATCGTCCATCCCAGCGCCATCGACATCGGCTTCGCCGTCGAAGCCGACGACGGCGTCCTCGTGCCCGTCCTCCGCAAGGTCGACGAGAAGCCCCTCGCCGAACTCCAAGGACCCTACGAAGAACTCGTCAACCGGGCCCGCGAGCGGCGCTTGCCGCCCGATGCCATGGGCACCGGCATCGCCACCATCACCAACGTCGGGCCCTTCGGCATCACCGCCGCGAGCCCGATTCCCCTTCCCGAGCAGAACCTCGTCCTCGGTCTCATGGCCGGGCGCAAAATTCCCGTTTGGGACGATGCCTCCGGGACCTTCGTTCCCTGCATGGAGTCGAACTTCACCCTCAGCTTCGACCATCGCATCCTCGACGGAGGTGCCGCCGGCCGCCTGCTCCAGCGCATCGGAACGCTGCTGCAGCAGCCCGACCAGCTCTGAACCGCCCCGACTTTTTCACTCCGCCGACGAGCTGCGGGGCGGACCGGTCTCTCCGGCAGGGCGGGTGGAGCGTAGGGCGTAGAGGCCGATGGCGACGAAGCAGGCGAGCGGGAGGACGAAGGAGAAGCTGACGGCCGGGAGGCCGAGGAGGAGGCCGGTCTCGCCTCCGAGGTCGATGAGACGGCCCTGGAGCATGGGCATGAGCGCCCCGCCGACGATGGCGAAGATGAGTCCGGCGGAACCGATTTTCGCTTCGTCGCCCATGCCGTCGAGGGCGATTCCGTAGATGGTGGGAAACATGAGGGACATACAGGGGGAGATGGCGACGAGGGAGTAGAGTCCGGCATATCCGGGAAGCAGCATCGCGCCGGCGGCGCAGAGGGCGCCGCCGAGGGCGAGGAGGAAGAGCAGCCGGCCGGGATCGACGAACTTGAGCAGCAGGGTGCAGAGGAAGCGGCTGGCGCAGAAGAGGACCATGGCGGCAATGTTGTGGTTCTGCGCCTCGGCGGCGGTCATGCCGAGATTGGTCATGCCGTAGTGGATGACGAAGGTCCAGCACATGATCTGGGCGCCGACGTAGAGGGCTTGGGCGAGGACGCCCTCGCGGTAGCGGCGGTTCCGCGCGAGCACGGCGAAGGTGGTCCGCAGGTCGAGGCGTTCGTCGGCGTGGGGCGCGGTGTCGGGCATGCGGGTGACGAGGAAGACGAGAAACATGCCAAGGACGACAAGGCCGATGACGACGTAGGGCGTTTTGACGACGTCGAGGTCGTGGCGCTGCATTTCCCGATGGGTTGCGCCCCGGTAGGCGGGGATCTCGCCATCTTTGAAGGCGGCGATGGCGCGGTTGAGGAGGGCGTCGCGGGACAGTTCGGCGAGGTCGGTCTGGCTCGCGAGAAAGGCGGCGAGGGCGGCGTCGGTTTCGGGAGGTGCGCCGGGGGCTTCGGGCTCGGCCTCTCTGCCGGGTCCGCCGGCTTCGACGTGGGCGATGGCATGTTTTTGGAAAGCCTGGACTTCGCTGCGGAAGTCGGAGACCTGCAGGCTGCCGAGGATGGCGATGCTGGCGACGGTCATGCCGGTTAGCGATCCGATGGGGTTGAAGGCCTGCGCGAGATTGAGGCGGCGGGTGGCGGTGGCCCGGTCGCCCATGGAGAGGATGTAGGGGTTGGCGGTGGTCTCGAGGAAGGCGAGCCCGAAGGTGAGGATGTAGAGGGCGACGAGGAAGATGTTGAAGTCGACGAAGTGGGCGGCGGGGATGGCGACCATGGCGCCGGCGGCGTAGAGGGCGAGCCCGAGGAGGATGCCGGCCTTGTAGGAGTGCCGGCGGATGAAGAGGGCGGCGGGCAGGGCCATGGTGGCGTAGCCGCCGTAGAAGGCGGTCTGGATCCAGGCGCTCTGCGCGTTGGAGATGACGAAGACGTCGCGGAAGGCGGCAACGAGCGGGTTGGTGACGTCGTTGGCGAATCCCCAGAGGGCGAAGAGGGTGGTGACGAGGGCGAAGGGCAGGATGTGCCGCGCCGGGACGAGGGGAGGCTTTTCGGTCGACATGGCTTCTCGCGGGTGGGGGCTGCGGATGTGGCCGGGAGGACGGAGCGAAGGGGCGCGCCGCCCGCCGACGTGGCTCGATCCATTCGAACAGGCGAACGCGGCCTTTGTCAACTGCGGTCGGGGTGGGCGGCTTCGCCGCTGTGCCTGGTGCTTAGTGCCTGGAGATTGGAGATTGGAGATTGGAGATTGGAGATTGGAGATTGGGAGAATGCCTGAGCATCGAAATCGGGATCGAAATCGAAATCGGGATCGAAATCGGGATCGAAATCGGGATCGAAATCGGGATCGAAATCGGGATCGAAATCG
>SLGN01000438.1 GCA_007123695.1 Verrucomicrobiales bacterium | reverse complement strand
TTCTGCGCGAGCTCGAGTCTCGGGGCGACCACGGAGTCCACGCCGTGGTTCCCATTCCCGGCAGCGACGATTTCTACCTCGTCTGCGGAAACAGCACCGGAATGACCGAGGGCGACCCCGCTTCCCCCGTCCCGCCGGTCTGGGGCGAGGACCACCTGCTCCCGCGCATGCCGGACGGCCGCGGCCACAACCGCCACGTGCTCGCCCCCGGCGGAATCATCTACCGCGTCTCCCGCGACGGGAAGTCCTTTTCCCGCTTCGCCTCCGGATTCCGCAACATCTACGATGCATCGATCAACCATGCCGGCGAGCTCTTCACCTACGACGCCGACATGGAGTACGACTTCAACACCCCGTGGTACCGCCCCACCCGGGTCAACCACGTCGTCAGCGGCGGCGAGTTCGGCTGGCGCAACGGGGCCGGAAAATTTCCCGAATTCTACGCCGACAACCTTCCCTCCACCCTGAACATCGGACCGGGTTCGCCCACCGGCACGGTCTTCGGCTACGGCGCGAAGTTCCCCGCGAAATACCAGCAGGCCCTCTACCTGCTCGACTGGAGCTGGGGCAAGATCTACGCCGTCCACCTCGACGCGAAAGGGGCGAGCTACACCGGAGCGAAGGAGGACTTCATCTCCGGCGCCCCGCTTCCCGTGACCGATGTCGTGATCCATCCGGACGACGGGGCCATGTATTTCGCCATCGGCGGCCGACGCGTCCAGTCCGGCCTCTACCGGGTCACCTACGTCGGCGGCGAGGACACCAGCCCGGCCGCTCCGCAGACGGACCTCACCGCCGAGGCCAAGCTGCGGCACGAACTCGAAGCATGGCACGGGACCGCCGACGCCGCCGCGCTCGACGCCGCATGGCCGCACCTTTCCCATTCCGACCGCCACATCCGCTGGGCGGCGCGCACCGTCCTGGAGCATCAGCCGGTGGAGACCTGGGCCGACAGGGCCCTGGCCGAGAAGGACCCGGCCACGCGGGTCGAAGCCCTGCTCGCCCTCGCCCGCGCCGCCGGGATCTGCCCCTACCACCGTGTTCCCGCCAAACCGCTCGGCGCTCCCGCCGGTGAACCCGAAATCAAGTCGGCCCCGATTCCGGAAGGCGCCACCCCGACTCCGCCGGTCGACACGGCGATGCGCGACCGCATTCTCGACGCCCTTCTCTCCATCGACTTCACCGCTCTTTCGGCCGAGGCGCGGCTCGCCCACGTGCGAACCGTCCAGATCGTCCTGAACCGTTTCGACGGCCCCGGCGAACGGGCGCAGCCCCTCGTCGAGGCCCTCGACCCCGCCTTCCCGTCGAAGTCCTTTCCGTTGAACTGGCTTCTTTGCGAGACGCTCGCCTACCTTCAGTCCCCCACCGTCGCCGCCAAAGGCATCGCCTTGCTGGAGAATTCGGTCTCGCAGGAGGAGCAGTTGGAATTCGCCCGCAGCCTGCGCTTCGTGCGCACCGGCTGGGACACCGAACTCCGCACCGCCTACCTCGAGTGGTTTCTGCGCGCGGCGAACTTCCGCGGTGGCGCGAGCTTCGAGAAATTCATCGAGTTCATCCGGAACGACGCCCTTTCCACCTTCAGCGACGAGGAGAGAACGAAGCTCTCCGAACTGATCGAGAAGAAGCCCGAGCGCGTCTCCGCGATCGAGAATCTGGGCGCGATCTTCGCCGGGCGCACCCCGACGATGTGGACTCTGGAGGAGCTGAGCGCGGCCGCCGAAGACGGCATGACCGGCCGGGACTTCGAGAACGGACGCAAGATGTTCTCCGCCGCAGCGTGCTACGCCTGCCACCGCTTCGGAGACGGCGGCGGCATGAACGGACCCGACCTGACCGGCGCCGGGGGCCGCTATTCGCCCCACGACTTCCTCGACCAGGTCATCCATCCGAGCAAGGAGATCAACGAGCAGTTCGCCCCCATCGTCGTCACCCAGAAGAACGGCGACGTCGTCAGCGGTGTCGTCGTGAACCTCAGCGGGGACAACGTGACCCTCAACACCGATCTCACCGACCCGAACCAGCGCGTCAACATCGACCGCAAGGAGGTCGTGAGCATGGAGGTGTCCAAGGTCTCGCCCATGCCCCCCATGCTGCTCAACATGCTGACGAAGGAGGAGGTGCTCGACCTCGTCGCCTACGTGCTCAGCGGCGGCGATCCCGAACACGACATGTTCGCGAAGTAGGCCGGACGGGCGTCTGCCCCTCCCACCCCGAAGGCCGATGCAGCCACGGTTCGCACGATCCTATCGCTTTCGGTTCTTGCGCCGACAGCCGGGTTTGCGCCGCAGGGTCCTAGCCAACGGGTTGCCTGTTTTTTCGCGGACCCGCCATTTCCGGACCCGCTATTTCTCTTGCGCGGCGAACGAAAACCCGCTATTTAGGAAATCCTAAATTTCCTTTTCCGCATGACCGCAACCCAAACGGCGCTCCTCGTCGCCGTGCTCTCTCCCGCGTTGATGCTTTCCGCCTGCCGTACTGCGGAAGGCCGGAACAAGCCGCAAAGCCCCCAAGGGAGTTCCCTCAACGACACGGCACGCTACCTAGCCGGTCTGTCCGGCGGCAACCGAGGCGACCTGGCGCTGCCGCGCACCTCCCCGGAGTGGCGCAACCACGCGGAGCGCATGGACCGTCTCTGGGCTCTCCAGTCGGGCCGGCAGAGCCACATCAAGACCTTCCGCAAGGAACTCGGCCAGGTCGGCGGTTCCACGGTGTTCTACCCCTTCGGCGGGCCGGACTACCTCCACGCCGCCTCGTATTTTCCCGGCGCGGGCACCTACATCCTCGTCGGATTGGAGGGCGCCGAGCCGATGCCGGAGCTCGCTTCCCTGGGCGCCGCCGAGCTTGCCCGCGGGCTTGGGGGCATCGCGCACTCCCTGCGCACGGTCACGGAAGCGAGCTACTTCGTCACCACGGAAATGCGGAACGATCTGGCCTCGACGCCGATGCCGGGCACGCTGCCCCTGCTGCTCGCCCAGATCGGGAGGGACGGAAAAGCGGTCTCCTCCGTCGAATCGGTGTCTCTCGACCCCTCCGGAAACCTCGTTCCCCGCTCGGGCGGCGGCTCGCCGGGCTGGCACATCCGTGCAGGCGGCAAGAACATCTTCTACTTCCGGCAGGATCTCTCGAACGGCGGTCTCGGAGACCGCCGCCTTCTCAAATTCGTCAGCAACCGCGGCGCCCACACGACTTTCGTCAAGAGCGCGAGCTATCTGATGCACGAAGCGCGCTTCTCGACGATCCGCGACTACATCGTGAACAACTCGCACGGACTGGTACAGTGCCCCTCGGGAGTCCCCTACCGGCACCTGCGCGAGGCGGGATGGAATTTGAAGCTCCATGGGAACTACCGCGGGGCGGGCTCGCCCTTCACCCAATATTCCCAGGCGGATCTCGCCGCCGCCTACGCCGAGGGAAGCCATCCGGTCAAGCCGATGAGCTTCGGATTCGGCTACCTGCTCGATCCCAAAAGCACCTGCGTGATCGTGGGGCGCCGTTGAGACCGGGCTGCATCTCGACGGGCACCGGATCTTCCGCAACGCCCCACCCCTTCGGTCGAGGCTCGATCGCGGCGGGGTCAGCTCCACTTCACCGCGCCGGTCTCCGCCGTTTCCACCATTTCGGGAAGGAGCTTCGGCAAGAGTTCGGAGAGCCGCCCGGCAGGCCCCGTCGTTTCGATGAGCACCGTTCCGCGTCCTTCGGGAGGGATGCCGGCGGGCAGCAGGGAGGCAACTCTTCTCGCCACGGCGGCGCCAGTATCGACGATCTCGGCGCCACGGGGGATGCGCTTCTCGATCACGGGACGGAGGAAGGGGTAGTGCGTGCAGCCCAGCACGAAGACATCCGCTCCGGCATCGACCAGCGGCGCAAGGGCTTCGTCGACGGCGGCTTCGGGTTCCGCCCCCTCGAGGAGCCCGTCCTCGACCAGATCGACGAAGCGCGGGCAGGGCCGGGTGATCACCCGCACGCCCCTGGCGTGGACGCTGACGAGTTGGTGAAACTTCTCCCCCGCGAGCGAAGCCTCCGTCGCGAGGACACCGACGACGCCACTGCGGGTCCGCTCCGCCGCAGGCTTGACGCCGGGTTCCATGCCGACAACAGGCAGAGGATAGACCGCCCGAAGCGCCCCCACCGCATGGATCGTGGCGGAATTGCAGGCAATCACGAGGATCTCGGCGCCCCGATCGAGCAGGTAGTCGGCGATGCGGAAGACCCGGCCCTGGATCTCGCCGGGGCTCTTCGTTCCGTAGGGGCACCAGGCCGAATCGCCCACATAGTGAAGATGCGCTCCCGGAAGGAGCCTGCGAATTTCGCGAAGCACGGAAAGCCCGCCGACGCCGGAATCAAGCAGACCGATCTTCACGGCAAGAGGGGGTCGGACGGAGCCGTCCGCCGTCTGTGGTAAAGGCGGTGGGCACCACGGGAATGGGATCCGCTGGAAAGTTCCATGACCAGTAGATAGCCTACCGGACGGCAAAGGGGAAGCTCCATTTCGCGGATCGGCGCGTTCCGCACAACCGAAATCGCATCCTTCCCCCAAGCACCCAGCCGCAGCGGGGCGTCCCTTCATCGCGCTAGGCGAAACCGGGCCTGCGTGCGTAAGATTCGCCCTCGCTCACGACATTCACCAACGAATATGTCCGGCCCTTCCTCGCCCCCTCCCCCCATCGTGTTCGGAAATCCCAAAAACAAAGCATGACGATCCGCCGCCTCGCCTCCCTTTTCGGCATCTTTGCGCTGGCCATCCCGGCTTCCGGCCTTTCTGCCGACGGCACGTCCGTCGTCTTCAACCGCGACGTCAAGCCCATCCTCGCCGACGCCTGCTTCCACTGCCACGGCCCGGACTCCGTCACCCGCAAGGCCGGTCTGAGGCTCGACACCGAGGCCGGTTTCTTCGGCAACGGCGACGATGCCGACTCCGTGGTGCTGCCCGGCAAGCCCGAGGAGAGCCCGCTCTTCGAACGCCTCCTCAGCGAAGATCCTGACGAGATCATGCCTCCGCCAGACTCGCACAAGGAACTCGCGCCGGAGCAGATCGAGACCATTCGCCGCTGGATCGCCGAGGGGGCCGAATGGCAGCGTCACTGGAGCTTCGTCCGGCCCGAAGAGCCCGCCGAACCCGAAGTGGCGAACAAGGATTGGGCCACCAGCCCCATCGACCGCTTCGTCCTCGCCGCGCTGGAGCGGGTCGGCCTCGAGCCCGCTCCCGAAGCCGACCGCCGCGCTCTCGCACGCCGCGCCACCCTCGACCTGACCGGTCTTCCTCCGACGCCCGAGGAGGTCGAAGCCTTCGTCGCCGACCCCGATCCGAAGGCCTACGAAAAGCTCATCGACCGGCTCCTCGCCTCGCCACGCTGGGGCGAGCACCGCGGGCGCTACTGGCTCGACGCGGCACGCTATGCCGACACCCACGGACTCCACTTCGACAATTATCGGGAGATGTGGCCCTACCGCGATTGGGTCGTCGATGCCTTCAACCGCAATCTGCCCTTCGACCAGTTCACCGTCGAGCAGATCGCCGGCGACCTGCTGCCGGAGCCAAGCGAAGACCAATTCGTCGCCACCGGCTTCCAGCGCTGCAACATGACGACCAACGAAGGCGGCACCATCGACGAGGAAAACCTCGCCCTCTACGCCGCCGACCGCGTCCAGACGCTCGGCTGGGTCTACCTCGGCCTGACCCTCAACTGCGCCCAGTGCCACGACCACAAGTTCGACCCGCTCACCGCACGCGACCACTACGCCATGGCCGCCTACTTCCGAAACACCACCCAGGGTCCAAAGGACGGCAACGTAAAGGATAGCGGTCCCGTCCTCGTGCTGCCCGCCGAGGCCGACCGTCCCCGCTGGGACGCGCTGCCGAGCGAGATCGCCGCAGCCTCGCAAACGCGTTCAGAACGCCGCGGCGCCGCCAAGCCGGCTTTCAACGCCTGGCTCGCCGACGCCACCCCCGCCTCGCTCGAGGAGGGAGGGATCGCCGAAGCTCTCTCCGTCCATTTCCCGCTCGACGAAGGCGACGGCGACGGCGACGCCCTCGCGGCGCGCGTGCCCGACGGGCTCTCCGCAAAACTTCCCGAGGGCCTCGCCCGGGCCGACGGAAAACTTGGGCGTGCCCCCGTCCTCGCCGGGGCGACCGGGATCGATCTCGGCGACGCCGGCGGCTTCGGCGCGGACGAGCCCTTCTCCGTCGCCGCCTGGGTCCGCCCGGCAAAGAACGAAGGTTCGAGGGCAGTCGTCGCCCGCATGGACACCGCCGCCGCGCACCGCGGCTGGGACATCCTCGTCGAGGGCCGCAACCTCGCTTTCCACCTGATCGACGAGTGGCCCGCCAAAGGACTCAAGGCCGGCACCCAACGGCCCGCGCTCAATGCCGGACAGTGGTCGCACGTTGTCGTCACCTACGACGGCGGCGGCAAGGCCGGTGGCGTCAAGTTCTACGTGAACGGCAAAGAAGCCCCCTCGCGCGTCCTTTCCGACAAGCTCGGCCCCGGCGCCGAGACCCGCGCCGAAACGCCGCTCCGCCTCGGACAAAGGAGCAAGGGCATGGCCTTCGAGGGCGGCGTGCAGGATCTCCGGATCTTCGCCCGGAGCCTATCGCCCGCCGAGGCCGCCGGGCTGCAACGGCTCCCGTCCCTGAGGTCCGCCCTCTCCGCCGGGGAAAAGCGCAACCCGCAGCAGACCGAGGAACTCTTCGTCCACTACCTCGCCAACCTCGACGAGACCTGGCGGAAACTCGACCAATCCGTGGCGAAGCTGGAGGGCGAGCGCGACGCCATTCGCGCCCGCAGCCCCGTCACCCACATCCAGGAGGAGAAGAAGGACAGCCCCGCCATGGCCCACATCCTCGAGCGCGGCGCCTATGACCAACCAGGCGAGAAAGTGACCGCCGCCCCGCCCGAGGTTCTCCATCCCCTGCCCGAGGGAGCCCCCGCCAACCGCCTCGGACTCGCCCAATGGATCGTCGATCCGGCCAACCCGCTCACCGCCCGGGTCACCGTGAACCGC
>SLGN01000474.1 GCA_007123695.1 Verrucomicrobiales bacterium | reverse complement strand
ACCGCGACCGATCGCGCCACCAAGGCTTCATCGGGAGAGGCCAGGGCAGATTCGGAGGGAAAGGCTGATGTGGAAAGCGGGACGGAGTCCCATGCCGCGTCTCCAAGATGGATCGGGCCCTATCGGCTGGTGCGCGTCCTCGGCGAGGGCGGAATGGGCACGGTCCACCTCGCCGAGCAGGAGCGGCCGCTGCGCCGCCGGGTGGCGCTGAAGCTGGTCAAGCCCGGCCTCGGCTCGCGCGAGCTGCTGCGCCGCTTCGAGGCGGAGCGCCGCCGCCTCGCGCGGATGGAGCATCGCGGCATCGCCCGCGCCCTCGACGCGGGCGAGACGGAGGCGGGGCTGCCCTATTTCGTGATGGAGCTGGTCGAGGGCCCGCCCATCACCGCCTACTGCGACGCGCGGCGGCTGGGGATCCGAGAGCGGCTGGAGCTCTTTCTCGAGGTCTGCGAGGCGGTCGGCCACGCCCATCTCAAGGGGGTGGTGCACCGCGACCTGAAGCCTTCGAACTTGCTCGTGGCGGAGGAAGCCGGAGGACGTCCGGCGCCGAAGGTGATCGACTTCGGCATCGCCAAGGCCGTCGTCGGCGAGGACGGGGGCGAAGAGGTCGGAGGGGACGACACCCTCGACCTGACTCTCGCGACGGGACGAGGACAGGTGCTGGGCACGCCGCAGTACATGAGTCCGGAGCAGGCGTCGGCGCTGCCGCCGGACACGCGCACCGATGTCTACGCCCTCGGGGCGGTGCTCTACGAACTGCTCACCGGCGGCACTCCGCTGCCGCGCGAGCGGGTGCGCACGGCCCCCTTCGACGAGGTGCTGCGGCTCGTGCGCGAGGAGGAGGCGGAGCGCCCCTCGACCCGCGTGGCGACCCGTTCCGGAGCGAACGAAGCGGCAGCGGAGGAGGCGGCCCGGCGGGGCGAAAGCGCGGAACGCTGGCGGCGGCGGCTGCGGGGCGACCTCGATTGGATCGTGCTGCGGGCTTTGGAGAAGGAGCCGGAACGGCGCTACCCCTCGGTGGAGGCTTTGGCCGAAGACCTGCGCCGCCACCTGCGCGACGAGCCGGTGCAGGCCCGTCCGCCTTCGCGGCTCTACCGGACGCGAAAGTTCGTCCGCCGCAACCGGGCCCTGACCGTTGCCGTGGCCGCGGTGGCGGCGGTGCTGGTCGTCGCGGCGGCGGTGAGCGTGCGCTGGGCGCTCGCGGCGGAGGAGGCGCGTCGGCTCGCCGAAACCCGTCTCGCCCAGGCCGATGCGGTGCCGGATTTCCTTTTCAACGCCTTCCGCCAGGCCGACCCCACCGAGGGGGCGCGCGACTTGCTGGCGGTGGATGTGCTCGACCAGGCGGCGGCGGAGGCGGCGTCGGAGTTTTCGCAGCAGCCGCTGATGCGGGCGCGGATCTTCGAGGCGCTGGCGCGGACCTACCTGCGTCTCGGCCACTACGGGAAGGCAACGGAACTGGTGCAGCAGGCCGAGGAGAGCGGCGGACTCGTCCTCGCCGCCGATCCGGAGCTGCGGACCCGTCTGCTCGGAATCCTCAGCGAAAGCCGGCGGCTCCAGAGCCGTCCGGACGAGGCGGCGGAGCTGAGCGAGTCGGCCTGGCGCGAGATCCGCGAGCGTCTCGGGGCGGGGCATCCCGAGGAGGTGGCGGCCCGCAACGAGTGGATTACGAATCTGCTCAACATCGGGGAGTTGGACCGGGTCGAGGCCGAACTGGAGGCGGCCCGGGCCGAGGAGGACCGGGTCCCCGGCTCGGCGGCGGTCGATTTTCAAGGTCTCTACGGTTCGCTGCGGGCGGCGCAGGGACGCTACGGGGAGGCGGCGGTGTGGATGCAAGGGCGGCTCGCCGAGCTGGCGACGTCCTTTCTCGACTCGAGCCACGATCTGATGTGGAAGATGCGCCATTTGGCCGCGCTGCAGTTGGAGCGGGGCGAGTTGGCGGAGGCGCTGGCGTGGGGAGAGGCGGTCCATCGCTGCGCCGCCGAGGTCTACGGGGCGGAGCACCACCTCGCGGTCGAGGCCGCCGGGATCCGGATGCTGGCGGCGGCCCGGTCGGGCGAGGCCGAGGCCGCCTACGTCGCGGGACGTCTCGCGCAGGAGGCGGCGCGGGCGCGGTCGGGTGCGGAGACCGCCGACCTTCCGAGGCTGGGGCAACTGCACGCGATGCTTTTCGCCTACGGACTGACGGAGGGCCGGGGAGCGTCGCTGGAGCCGTGGATCGCGGCGCTGCGGGCGGACGCGTCCGCCCTCGATGAAATACCCGAGTCCCTCGCGGAGCAGGCGGCGTGCTGGGCGGCGCTGGCCGACTTCTTTGCGGACGCGGGCGAAACCGAAGCCGCCCTGCGCGCGGCCCGCCGCTGTCTCGAACGGAGCGCGGCACAACTCGCCGAGAACGATCCCCGGATCACGGTGCGGGCGGCGCGTCTGGTGCAACTGCTCGTCGAGGCGGATCGGCTGGAAGAGGCCGAGGAGGTGCTGGAAGCGGCGTGGAATCCCGCTTTGGTGAAGCCCCTGTCGGGCCGCTTTCTCGCCGATGCCTGCGAGCGGCTCGTGAAGCGACTCGACGAGTCGGGAAAGACGGCGCAGGCGCGGCGTCTCGACCGCGAGCGGCTCGTGCCGGCCTTTCTGGGTCATGCTGCCGAGATGGGTACCTGGAGGCTTTCGGAAGGCTATTCCCGAAGCCTCCAGGATCTCGGTAAGCGTGGCGAAGAGGAGGAGCGCTTGCGTTTTCAAAAAGAATTCGCGGCGGCGATGGAGACGGCGCGTCCGCCCGGCGATCCGTTCCGGCGCTCGATGCAGATTCGGGTTTGCGAGATGCTTCTCGACCAAGGCGAGGCGGCGGAGGCGAGGGCGCAGTTCGCCAAATTGTCTGCGCAGATGGCGGGGCGCGATGCGGACGGGGACCTTGCCGAACGCCTCGATCTGCTGCTTTTGGAGAGCAAGCTGCTCCGCGCCGAGGACGATCCGGAGAGGTCGAAGGCGCTGCTGCTCGAAGCGTGGGGTCTCGCCGAGGGGAATGCGCCGGATCCGGACGGGGCGGTTCCGTTGACCGAGCCGGAACGGCGGAGCCATCTGCGAAGGCTGGCGGGCGAACTGGGAAAGCTGCACCGCAACTTGGGCGAAGAGAAGGAGCGGCGGGAATGGGCGAAGCGGGAACTGCTGTTGGATCTGGCGGCGGGGGAGGGGATCGGGCCTTTGCTCGGGCCGCTGGAGGAGAACGATCTCGGTCGCGTGCTGGCCGCGTTGGCGGCGGAGGATGGCGGCGGCGTTCCTGTCGATCCCGGCGACCGGGTGCGGCTCGCGGTTTGGTTGTCCGAGGAGTTCGAGTCGCGAGGCGAGGCTGGGGAGGCGGCGCGGGCCTCGCTTGCCGCGCTCCGGGCGATGGGGCAGGGCGGCTTGGGCGACGGGGGCAGGAGTCCCGCACTGGTCAGTCGCATCGGCCGCGGCGTCGCGGAGGTCTGGCCCGAGCCCGCGGCGAGGGTCGAACTCTATGTCGAAGTCGAGGAACTCCTGCGGCGGATTCTCGAACCGGAGCACCCTCTCGTCTGGAAAGTGCGGCTGAGCCGTCTCTCGGCCGGCTATTCTCTTTTCGAGGGGGATGAGACCGCGAGGCTGGCCCGCGAGTATTTCGAGATGTTTCCCGAGGCCGGCGAAGAGAGCGGCCCGCAGTGGGTCTGGTTCCGCAACCATCTCGCACGCGGCTTGCTCGATGCCGGCCGGAAGGAGGAGGCGCTGCGCGAACTCGAGACGGCATGGAGCTTCGCCGAGCGTCTCGCGGAGCGTCCGGAGTTTCCGCAAAGGGAAGTCCTCAAAACCATGGTGATGAACGCGAGCCTGCGGATCCGCCATCACCGCAGCGTCGGCGAGGCGGAGGAGGCGGCGCGTTGGGAGCAGCGTCGCAGCGAGATCGAGGTTGAGTGAGGTGCGGACGGTGATTGCGGTCCGGTCGGTCGTCTGCCTGCGGCGCGTCATCGTTGGCGAAACTCCAGAGCGCCGATGCGGTCGTAGACCGTCCTGGCGGAGGGGAGTGCAAGAAGCTGACTCCAGTCCGAGATGAAATCGGGCAGGCGTGTGCGATGTCGATCGAAGCGGAACTTCTTCCTTCGCCTGCCGCTCAGCTCGCTGGCCTCGATCAAGAGCGTTTCGAGTTGTGACTTCGGATCCGGTAGTCCTTCGAGCTTTGAGAGTGGAGGGATTTTAAGTCGTGCTCGGCCGTTCGGATTTCCGGAGGCTCCCCGGATGGCATGCTCCGAGATGAGGAGCCGTCAGACAACAAGGTGTAGCGCTGGAGCGGCATCAGAGCGTTTCGTCGAAATTGGGCAGGAGTGGTTGCAAGTCTTCGCGATCCGCGACGCGGGGGCTGCTTTTGAGGCTCGAGCGATGGGGCTGGATCGGATTGAGGTAGGGAATCAGTACTCCACGGGCAAGAGAGCCGCCGTCGATCTCAGCCCGCCAGGTGCCGGGGAGTCCGAAAAACGACGGAGAATGGACTAGGCGTTCGCCGAAGCGAGCGGTGCGTTCGACAACCACGACGAGGCTGTCGTCGGGGACTTCGGCGACCACACTGGGGGAGTGGGTGTTGACGATCACCTGCCGTAGCGGATTGTCTTCCGCGCACGGTTCGAAGGGGTCGAGCGCGATGTCGCGCAGCAAGGCGATCATCGAGGGCAGGCGTTTCGGGTGGATTCCGTTCTCCGGTTCTTCAAGGCAAATGAGTCCGGTGACCATCGGGTCTTCCTCCAAGATCGAGAGGGCGAGGAAGCGGAGGGTCCCGTCGGAGAGTCCGCGTGCCGGGATGCGATTCCCGGAGACGTCACTCACGTAGATGGAGTAGACCTGACGCTTTTCGTCGCGGTCGAGCTCGATGCCGTTCACGTTTTCGACAAGTTCGGTCAGCCTGCCTGCGAGCCTTGCCGTGACGAACTCAGCGCCGTTCTCCGATTTTATCAGGCGGTTCAGGGTCGCAGGCATGTGCCGACCGTGGACGTCGAGGATGCTTGCGCCGTTGAAACTGTCGGGCTGGCGCAGGCTCGACGCTTCCAGGGCGAGAAAGCGCCACGACTGCATTTCGCGCTTTGCGCAGAGCGCGGTCGGCGACTCCGAGGCGTTCGCAGTCGAAAGCACGGTGCGCGGGAGTGATCGGGCGAGCGCGGGTTGCGGGCGCCCGCTGCCGCCGTCTTGGTGGCGTTGGATGATGGTTTCGCCGTCCCTTGCAACGGCGGAGATGAAGTTGGACCGGCGTCCCCCGCCGCCAGCTTGCTTCAGGCTCTGTCGCCATCGTCGCGAGTGTTTGAAATGGAGGTGCTTCGGGGCCTCGGACCAAGGTAGGTAGCTGAGCTGTTCGGTGACGATTTCGATCGGAAGGGGGGGATTCGGGCAAGTCGGCTTCGCGCAGCGAGAGTTTGTAGGTTAGGAAAGTGAAGGTCGCGTCGGCGACTTGGTTCAAGTCATCGATGGCGGATTTCGCAACGATCATCTCGACGTAGAAATCGATGCGGCGACCTCCGGGCGCTTCGTCGGAGCAAAAAATGTGGTCGTAGCCCGACAAGACGCCTCCGTCTCCCCGGACGGCCAAGGCCGCCTCCAAAATCGTTTTTTCAGCGGTCAAACTGAGGAACTGAATCGCATCGAACAAGTTCGATTTTCCGCTGCCGTTGGGTCCGGCGATGCAGGTGAACTCGCTAAATCGGAGATCGATGCCGCGCAGGTTCTTGAAACCGTCGATTTTCAGTCGAGTGATCATCGTGTCGCTAAGCCTAGCACGGAAAGGGGGCGTAGCGAGCGCCGCTTCAGGGAGCTGTCTCTCAATGGACGTTTGCGCCGAAGCGAGCGCGCTCAGACCTCCAGCATCAACCGCCAAGCTGGAAGAGACATGGAGACCGAACCAATGGTGCGCCCGCTCGTGGAAGACGTGGTCTTTGTCGAAGAGCGCGAGGAGGACGTTGATGTCGAGGAGGGCACGCATCAGAGGCCCTCCTCGTCCAGAAGCGAGCGCACGTGACCCAAGGTAACGATGTGACCGCTGCCTGCAATCACCGGAACGCCGTTTCTCAAAGAAGTCGTGTCGCTTGCCTCGCGAGCCCCTGTCAGAGCAGACCGAGCCAAGCGCGAAAACGTGGAAAACGAGTCGCGCCGGGGGATCCTGTGGGTATGGTCCGGTGCTTTGCGGATCCGACCGCCCGCAATTGGCCCGTGATATCTCCACCGCCAGAGGAAAGCCGCTTTCCCCAGACCCGATGGACCCTGGTCGCGCAGGCGCGCGACGGAGGCGAGCGCACCCGTGCCGCCGCGCTGGAGGGCCTGTGCCAAACCTATTGGAGCCCCGTCTACGCGTTCTTCCGGGCGGGGTCGGCCTCGGCCCACGACGCCGAGGATCTCACGCAGGGCTTTTTCGCCGAACTTCTCGAGCGGGACCTCTTCGCCAAGGTCTCGGCGGAGAAGGGGAAGTTCCGGGCATTTCTTCTGGTCTCGGCGAAGAACTATTTTTCCAACCAGCGACGGCGCGGGGCGGCGCAGAAGAGGGGAGGGGGCGTGGCACCCCTGTCGGTTGATTTCGGCGACCTGGAGGCCTTGCTCGCCGCCGAGGGCGATCCGGCGCCGCCCGACCTCGCCTACGAGCGCCGCTGGGCCATCGCCCTGCTCGAGTCGGTGCTGCGCTCGATGGAGCGGCACTACCGGGAAAAGGGACGGCGCGAGCTTTTCGAAGCGCTCGCCCCCACGGCGCTGCGGGCGGGGGAGGCGGCGCCGGGCTACCCTGAGATCGCCGCGCGTCTCGGCATGGAGCCGGGAGCGGTGAGGACCGCCGCCCACCGCATGCGCCAGCGCTACGCGAAGCTGCTCCGGGCCGCCGTCGCCGACACGCTGCTGGACCGGTCCGAAGTGGAGGCGGAGCTGGCCTACCTGATGGGCCTTTTCCGCTGACGAGGCCGCACGGATGCATCCGGCACCTCGCGCGATGGCGTCGCCGCGAAAGCTTCCCTTTCCGGGGAACTCTGGGTAGACTTCGAAATGATCCGTTTTCTGCCGCTTTGCTT
>SLGN01000012.1 GCA_007123695.1 Verrucomicrobiales bacterium | reverse complement strand
GGTGGGTAATCACCGGCCGGATGTCGAGGCCGCCTTGGAGCATGACCGTCATCTTGTACCAAGTTTCATACATGCGCCGCCCGTAGATCCCCGAGATCGTGAGCATGTTGAAGACGACGGTGTTCCAGTCGATCGCGATCTCTTCGGACGGAATGCCGAGCATCGCGACCTTGCCGCCGTGGCAGAGGTTGGCGAGCATCTCGCGGAAGGCCGAGGCGTTGCCCGACATCTCCAGCCCCACGTCGAAGCCTTCGGCCATGCCGAGTTCCAGCTGGACGTCGGCGATGCGCTCGTGGCGCACGTCGACGACGCGGGTCGCGCCGAGGGTCCGCGCCAGATCGAGGCGCCAGGGGTTCACGTCGGTGACGACGACGTGGCGTGCCCCGGCATGGCGGCAGATCGCCGCCGCCATGCAGCCGATGGGGCCCGCCCCGGTGATGAGGACGTCCTCGCCGAGGATGTCGAAGGTCAGGGCGGTGTGGACGGCGTTGCCGAAAGGGTCGAAGATCGCGGCGAGGTCGGGGTCGATGCCCTCGGCATGGTGCCAGACGTTGGCCATGGGCAGGGCGATGTATTCGGCGAACGCGCCGGGGCGGTTCACGCCGATGCCTTTGGTGTCCTTGCAGAGGTGGCGGCGCCCGGCCATGCAGTTGCGGCAGCGGCCGCAGACGACGTGCCCCTCGCCGCTGACGATCTCGCCGGGGCGGAAGTCGGAGACGTTCGAACCGACCGCGACGATCTCGCCGACGAACTCGTGCCCGACGGTCAGGCCCGGCGGCACGGTCTTGCGGGCCCAGGCGTCCCAGTTGTGGATGTGGACGTCGGTGCCGCAGATGCCGGTGCGGTCGACCTTGATGAGAACGTCGTTGATCCCGATCTCGGGCTCGGGCACGTCCTCGAGCCAGAGTCCGGGAGCGTCGTGGGTCTTGACGAGAGCTTTCATGATTCTTGGTTTTCGTCCGGCCCCAGCTTCGCACGGACAGCGGGGCGGGGTCGAGCCCGACCTGCGTCATATTCGGTTCATCGGGCGGAATCACGCGGGCCATTACGTGCGGAAATGCGGGGCAAAAGACGCTTGCGCACGATGCCGGGGTCAAGGCACCGTATTTTGATGAAATTGCATCTCCGCCGCCTCTTTCTCCTCTGCGCGGGCCTTTCCTCGCTCGTCCTGGGATCGGCTGCCGCCGAGAAGCCCAACCTGGTCGTCTTCTACACCGACGACCACGGCTACGCCGATCTCGGGATCCACGGAATTGTCGACGACGTGAAGACTCCGCACACCGACGCGCTCGCCCGCAGCGGCGCCCTCGTTCGCCACGGCTACAGCACCGCTCCGCAGTGCGTGCCCTCGCGGGCCGGCCTGCTCACGGGCCGCTTCCAGGCCCGCTTCGGGGTCGAGGCGAATCCCTCGCCGCTCGACGGCTTCGACCGGCAGACGACCTTCGCGCAGCGCCTCCAGTCGGCGGGCTACGCCACCGCCCAGTTCGGCAAATGGCACCTCGGGCCCACCCGCGAGATCCCCCGGCACGGCTTCGACCACGTCTTTTCCCAAAACGCCCAGCGCCCCTTCGACGCCAACATCGACATCGACGGCAGCGACCGGCCCATGGGACCGCTCGAACCCGCCGACTACCACGTCGACGCCTGCTCCCGCGCCGCCGCCGCAATGATCGAGCGGCACAAGGACCGCCCCTTCTTCCTCTACATCGCCTACCGCGCTCCGCACACACCCCTCGACCCGCCCCCGCGCCACCTCGCCCGCTTTCCCGGCGAGATGCCCGAGCGCCGCCGCGCCGCCCTCGCCATGATCGCCGCGATGGACGACGGCGTTGGTCTCGTCGTCGAGACCCTGAAACGGCACGGCCTCGACGAGAAGACCCTGATCTTCTACATGGCCGACAACGGCGCCCCTCTCAAGATCCACAAAGTCGACTCGCCCCTGCCCGGAGATCCCGGCGGATGGGACGGCAGCCTCAACGACCCGCTGAACGGCGAGAAGGGCATGCTGTCCGAGGGTGGCATCCACGTGCCCTTCGTCGTCTCTTGGCCCGGCACCATCCCCGGCGGGCAGGTCTACGAGCAGCCCGTGAGTTCCCTCGACATCGCCGCCACCGCCGTCGCGGGCGCCGGCATCGAGGTGCCGCCCGACGAAATCGACGGCGTGAATCTCGTACCCTACCTGGCCGGGGAGAAAGAGGGGCCGCCCCACGACTTCCTCGCCTGGCGCTGGATCGCCCAGAGCGCCATCCGCGAGGGCGATTGGAAGCTGCTGCGCGGCGGCGACCGCGAATACCTCTACCATCTCGGCAAAGATCTCGAGGAACGCTACGACCTCTCCACCCAGCATCCCGAGATCGTCGAACGTCTCCGCAGCAGGCTGGAGGACTGGGCCTCCGGGCTCGCGCCCCCCGGCCTGACCAACGGCGAGATGGCCGTGACCTGGCACGAATACTTCGACCACTACCTCGAAAACAAGCCCGTGCCGAGAAGGGACCCCAAGGCAGCTTCCGATTCCGGTGCGATTCAAGGCTGGATCGCCCGCAACGGTGCCGCCGCCCTCCGCGACGGCGCCCTCGTTCTCGAGCCGGAGCGTGGGGCCGAAGATGCCAAGGGCAAAGGCAAAGGCATGGGGAAGAGCAAGGGAAAAGGCCGGGGGCCGCAGCCTTTCCTCACCCACGCAGGACTCGGGCTGCCCGGTCCCGTGACCGCCATCGTCAGCTTCCGCGCCCGCGCCGACGGCGGGATCGGGCTCGCTTGGCGCGACCGCGAAGACAAGGACTTCCTGCCCGAGAACCGGGCGACGGTCCGCTTCGCCGGCGGCGGCGAAGCGCAAAGCCAGGAAATCGAGCTGCCCGTCGCCAACCGACTCGTCCACCTGCGGCTCCATCCCTCCGACGCCGCCGGACTCGAAATCCTCAGCATCCGGCTCCGCGGAGAGAACGGCCGCGAGCAAAGCTGGAGCTTTTCGGAATGAAGCTCGTCGCCATGAAAGAACTAGCCCTCGCCATGAAGCGTCTTGCCCTCGCCCTGACGGCGCTCGCCTTCCTCTGCGGCCAAACCCAGGCCGACGGGGCGGAGAAGCCGAACGTGCTCTTCCTCATCGTCGATGACCTGGCGACCTGACGACCTCGCCAAAGGCCCGGATCAACTCCACAACCTTGCCGTACGTGAGGAATCCCAGCGCATGGAGCGACGACTCAAGCGCCTCCTCACTGAGCACTTGAGGCGTGCTTCCGATTGATTCGCAAGCGCCAACCGAGTTCGTCGCTGACTGCCCGCGCCGTCAGAGTTTCGATCTGGCGGTCACGTAATTGGCATACGGTGCCACGAAGGTTCGATTCTGTTCGTTCTCGCCCACGAGACCGACAGTCTTGGAGGCATTGCCATCGCCACGCCTCTCGGAGGGAGCAGCGGCAGCAGCCCCTCATCGCGTCGCTTGAACCAGGTTTTCTATAGAGTAGAATCATTTTATCATATAGAAAATGGCACGCGCGACCGATCCCCGCCCCGATCCCCCTTCCTCCGTCAAGGACTCCGGCTTCAGCACGCCCAGCCTCGACCGGGCCCTCGCCGTGCTGCGCTGCCTCGGCTCCGCCTCCGGGGGCCTCACCCTCTCCGAGATCGCCGGGCGGCTGGGGCTTTCGGTGAACTTCGTCTATCGTGTGACCCAGTCGCTCGTGGCGCACGGCTACGTGATCCGCGACGCCGGAAAGCGCTTCAGCATCGGCCCCCAGTTGCTGTCCCTCTGCCAGCCGGTGGTGGACGACGTGCCGCTGACCGAGGCGGCCTTGCCCGCGATGCACTGGCTCAGCGAGCAGACCGGCGAGGCCGCCCATCTCGGCATCATCAGCGGACATGAAGGCATCGTCCTGGAGCGCGTCGTCGGTCGCGCCATGATCAAGTTCTATGTCGAGCGCGGCACCCGCTTTCCGCTGCACACCAGCGGCCCCGGCAAGGCCATGCTCGCCTTCATGCCGGACGCGGAGCGGGATGCGGTCATCGCAGGCATGAAGTTCAAGCGCTACCAGCCCTGGACCATTTCCAACCGAAAAGACTTCCTCAAATGCCTCGACGAGGTCCGGCAAAGCGGCTGGGCCGTGGATGCGGGCGAGCATCTGGAGGGGCACCACTGCCTCGGGGCCCCCGTTCTCGACACGACGGGAACCGCCATTGCCAGCCTCTGGATCACCGGTCCCAGCCAGCGCCTGCCGGAGGACCGCATGGTGAATCTGGCTCCGGCGGTGAAACAAGCCGCGCGCTTGGCCGAAGCCGCTCTCGGCAGGAGGGAGGTGGTGGAATGAGACAATTTTTGAACGCCGTTCTCGTGGCGTGGATCGCGGGATTGCCTGCTCTGCGTGCGGAGCCAGCGCCAGTCGCCGCATTCGTCGAGAGACACTGCGTCGATTGCCACGACGACGCCCTGGCGAAGGGCGAGTTCGACATCACCGCTTTGGCGCTGGCATTCGACGACGCCGACTCGCGCGCCCGCTGGCAGCGCGTCTTCGACCGCGTCCGACTCGGGGAAATGCCGCCCCCGGAGAGGTCCAAGGTCGGCGACGAGGAGCGCGACGCCCTCGTCGACCACCTCGGCGAAGCCATCCGCGGCGCGGACGAGCAGGACATCGCCCTCCACGGGCGCGGCCCCGTGCGGCGGCTCACCCGGGTGGAGTTCGAAAACAACCTCCGCGTCCTGCTGGAAATGCCGCAGCTCGACATCCGCGACAAAGTGCCCGAGGACCGCGCCTCGCACGGCTTCACCAAAGTCGCCGCGCTGCTCGACATGTCCCGCGTGCAGATGGAGGGCTACCTCGACGCCACCGAGACCGCGCTGCGCGCGGCCATGGCAGGCGACGAGCCGCCCGCCCCGCCCGCGACGCAGCGCTTCACCGGCACTGATCTTTTCCCGTCCTTCGGCACCTTCGGCGGACCCGAGGCGATGTTCTTCGCGCGCGACAACCGCATGGTGCCGATCAAGAAGGCGGACTACGACGCCATGACGCCCGAGCAGCGTCGCGACCCCACCCTCGAGATGGCGCTGTTCCGCTCCGCCACCTGGCCCTACTTCGGCTACCCGCGCGGCTTTCGCGCGAGGGAGAGCGGCGCCTACCGCGTCCGCTTCGCCGGACGCGCCGTGCGGCAGGTGCGGGACCTCCGCCTCGTCCCCGCGCACGAGCCCGTCGCGATGAGCTTTCGCGCCCGCCAGCCCTCCGGCCCCGATGTCTCCGGCGACGTGCGCGAGACCGGAGGCTGGATGGATCTGCAGCCCGAGACCCGCGAGTTCGAGACCACGATCCATCTCAAGGCCGGCGAGACCTTCGAATACAGCCCGCTCGGTCTGCCCGTGCCCTTCATCCGCACCGACGGCGGCTTTTTCTACGACTACCCGCCCATGCCGCCGGAAGGCCATCGCGGCGTGGCGATCCAGTGGCTCGAGGTCACCGGTCCCCTCCGCGAGGAAACCTGGCCCCCGCCCTCTCATCGCGTCCTCTTCGGCGAGGTCGATGCCGCCCGAGGCACCGCCGAAGACGCGGAGCGCCTCTTCCGCCGCTTCGCCGCCGGCGCCGCCCTGCGCCCGATGAGCGAGGAGGCGCACCGCCCCTTCCTCGAACTCATCGAAGCGAAGCTGGCAGCCGGGACCGGCTTCGCCGACTCCCTCCTCGCAGGCTACCAGGCGCTGCTCTGCTCTTCCCACTGCCTCTACCTCACCGAGCCGCGCCGAGACGCCCCCGACCTCGGCTTCGCCATCGCCAACCGGCTTTCGCACTTTCTGTGGAACACCCGGCCCGACGACGAGCTGGCGCAGCTCGCCGCAGACGGGAGGCTGCTCGAAGGGGAGACCCTGCGCCGGCAAACCGATCGCCTCGTCGCCGATCCGCGCTTCGAGGAATTCGTGCGCACCTTCGCCGAGGAATGGCTCGACCTGCGCCAGTTGCGCCGCGACATCCCCGACGAGCGCCTCTACCCCGAGTACCGCAAGGACGACTACCTCGTGGACTCCATGGAGCGGGAGACGCACGCCTTTCTCCGCGCCATGGTGCGCGAAAACCTGCCCGCCAGCAGCGTCGCCGCCGCCGATTTCACCTTTGTGAACGACCGCCTCGCCCTGCACTACGATCTGCCCCGCATCAGCGGCTCCGCCATGCGGCGCGTGACATTGCCGGAGGGCAGCCCCTTCGGTGGCCTCATCACCCAGGCCGCCCTGATGAAGCACACCGCCAACGGCACCACGACCTCGCCCGTGCTTCGCGGCGTTTGGATCATGGAGAAGCTCCTCGGCCAGCCGCCGTCCCCGCCGCCCAAGGACGTGCCCGCCGTCGAGCCCGACATCCGCGGCGCCGCCTCCATCCGCGACCTGCTCGCCAAGCATACAGAGTCCAAATCCTGCGCCGCATGCCACGCCAAGTTCGACCCCGTCGGCTTCGCGATGGAGAACTTCGACATCATGGGCGCCTGGCGGGACCGCTATCGGGGGATGGAGCGCGGAGACAAGATCACCGGCATCGATCCCGCCGGGCATCCCTACGCCTACTTCGTCGGCCAGCCCGTCGACGCCGCCGGGCAGCTCCCCACCGGCGAGACCTTCCGCGACATCCACGGACTCAAGCGCCACCTCGCCGCGAACCCGCGGCAGCTCGCCAAGAACCTCCTCGAACACCTCGCCCTCCACGCCACCGGCACCCCGGTGCGCTTTTCCGAACGGGCCGAAATCGAGGCCATGCTCGACGCCTGCGAGGCGGGAGGGTATCGCGTGCGGGATCTCGTGCACGCTCTGGTGGGGAGCCAGGTCTTTAGCGGAGGAACTGCTCGATGATCATCTCAAGGGGACCTCTAAAAACCTCCGTGTGCCGCGAGCCAAGCCATGGACGGCAGGGCGCGAAGCGACGAAGGAAGGGAGCGGGCTCCCTGACTGAGGAGCGACAAAGCCCTGACGTTCATGGCGCTGGCTCCCGAAGGGCCGTCCCCGAACAGTTCGGCGCCAGCCGCTCGCTTCCCGCGCCAAATTCTTCGACGGCGCGGTCGCGGAGGTTTTTAGAGGTTCCC
>SLGN01000427.1 GCA_007123695.1 Verrucomicrobiales bacterium | reverse complement strand
TGGCGGAGCGACCGCCCGAGGCGGCGTCGCGGAACAGCACCGCGTCAGGCTGGGGGACGTCGTCCGGCCCGAGCCGGAGGGACGCATTGGACGCGTGGCGGACGCCGGCATGCCGCGAGGCGTAGAGGCACAGCCAGCCTTGAATCAGGCCGTCAGGCTCTCCATGAAGATCAGTGCGGACGGGCGAGGCCATGTAGACGGTGTTCTGGACCAGCTCCGCCTTCTTCAGCTCGGGCATCGCCTCGAAACGGCGGAGAAACTCGTGGGCGCTGAGATGGTCGCCGTTCTCGAGAGGCGGAACGCCCTCCGAGGCGAGCGCGGGCGCGTTCAGGGTGGTGGCTTCCATGGCAGGGAGAAGATAGCGCTCCTAGGCGCGCTTGTCGAGAGGCGGGGCGCGAGACGGAAGAGGCCCTTCGCCATCTTCCGCAGGCTTGCGCCCGGAGCAGCTCCAGCCTACACTTCGTATCATGACACGCAGCCAAATCGTAGCAGCCATCGAGAGCGGGGAACCGTTCACCTTGCTGATGGCCGACGGGAAGGAATACCACGTCCCCCACCGGGACTACATCTCGATCTCTCCGAAGGGTTCCTATGTTACGGTCTACGACGACGACGAGCATTTCTTTGTGCTGCCGCTGCTGACGATGACCGGCCTGGCCTCCGGCCGGCCGAAGGGGGCTCCGGCGTCGTAGCCCATAGGCGCGCCGGACTTTGCAACCTACGAGCGGCGAGCGGTCGAGACGGATTTCGAGCTTGTCGAGAGGCGGGGCGCGGGAATCCCGAAGTGGTCGCCCGGTCGCCCGGTCGCCATCCATCGCCAGCGGAGGGCGTCTCATCTTGCGGAGGACTGGAGACGGTCCTGGTCGTCCGACCGGTGGCGGCGGCGATATTCGCCGGGGGTGATGCCGTGGCGCGTCCGGAAGAGGGCGTGCAGGTGGGTCGCCTGGGCAATGCCGGTTTGCGAAGCGATGGCGTCGATGGTGAGATTGGTGCGGGCGAGAAGATGCTCGACGCGCTGCAGGCGGAGGTTCCGCAGCTCTTCGCCAGGGCCCCGTCCCAGGGCGAGCTTCATGCGCCGCGCCAGCGTGCTGCGCGAGCAACGGAGACGCCGGGCGACCTCCCCTGCCGTGATGCCCTCGGCGAGATGGTCGCGCAACAGTCGCGTGGCGCGCGCCACGAGTCGGTCGCGGATGGCGAGGTCGTCGGAGGACTGGCGGGTCACGATCCCCAGCGGCGGCACCAGGACGGGCCCGCGGGGCATCCCGCCGCCGTCCATGAGCCGGTCGAGGATGCGTGCGGCATCGTATCCGACGCGCTCGCCGTCGAAGCGGACGCTCGACATCTCGGGGACGGCGAATTCGCACAGAGTCGCGTCGTCCTCGGCGCCGACCACGGCGATTTCTTCGGGCACCGCGTAGCCGCCGCGACGGCAGGCGTCGAGGAGATGCACGCCGGCCTGGTCGTTCGCAGCCAGCACCGCGAGCGGTTTGGGCAGTTCGGACAGGGCCGCCACGAGACCGTGCTGGTAGCGTTCGTAGTCGATCGGAACGCCAACAGGAAGGTGCGGCAATTCCTCACAGCCATGGCCCGAGGTCCGCAAACGAGCGGCGAAGTTCGAGGTCCGTTCGAGGAAGAAATCCTCGCCCGGCACCGGGAGGGCGGCGAAATGCCGATAGCCTCTTTCGAGGAAATGGCGGGCGACAAGCGTGCCGACCTCGCGGTTGTCGCAGCCGACGAAAGGGCGGCCCCGGCAATGGCGGCGCGAGCGCAACTCCACCCCCGGCACGCCGACCCGGTCGAGAGCATCGGCCATCTCGCCGCTGAAACACTGGACCAGCAGCCCGTCGCCGCACCAACCGGAGAGCCAGGCCGGGATCTCGCCATCGCTGGTATGCCGCCCAAGATAGGTCGCCCACGGACGATGCTCGGCAAGATAGCGGCGCACGCCGCGCAAAATCGCACGCGGGTAGGAACGACCGGTCTCGACGAGGATCGCGACCCGTCGTGGAGTCGTCGTTCCGGACATGGTCGGGAACATGACGCAAAAACATAGACAGCGCAAGGCAAAGCCGCATGCCGACCCGGCGAAACGGCTTTCTTGGAGCCGAAACGGATGGCAGACTGGCGGGATGCCTGTTTCCCCGACCGCGTTCCTCCGGCTTCTCGCCGCGCTCTCGTTCGCCTCCGGCGGATGGGTTTCGGCGGAGGGTCCGCCGCGCTTCGACCGCGACATCCTGCCCATCCTTTCGGACAAGTGCTTCCACTGCCACGGCCCCGACGCCTCGTCGCGCAAGGCGGACCTGCGTCTCGACGAGGAGGCCTTCCTTGGCCGCGAGGCGGACAGCGGACTGGCCCTCGTCGCACCCGGCGACCCGGAAGCCAGCGAGCTGATCCACCGCATCGCCACCGTCGACGCCGACGAGGTGATGCCGCCGCCGAGCTACCCCAAGCAACTGACCGCAGCGGAAAAAGAGACGCTCGCCGCTTGGGTGGAGAGCGGCGCCGCGTGGGAGGGCCATTGGGCCTTCTCCGCCCCCGTCCGGCCGGCCGTGCCCGCCGCTGCGGAAGGCACGGATTCCATCGACCCGATCGACGCCTTCCTCCTTGAGCGGCTCAGCGCCCGCGGGCTTGTCCCCCGCCCCGCCGCCGCGCCGGCGGCGTGGCTGCGGCGGGCCGCGCTCGACCTCACCGGACTGCCGCCCGATCCCGATCTGGCGGCCCGCTTTTTCTCCGCCCCCGACTACGGGGCCGCCGTCGACGAGCTGCTCGCGAGCCCCCGCTATGGCGAGCGCATGGCCTGGGACTGGCTCGAGGCGGCCCGCTACGCCGACACCCACGGCTACCAGAAGGACAACCTGCGCTCGATGTGGGCCTGGCGCGACTGGGTCGTCGGGGCCTACAACGAGAACCTGCCCTTCGACCGCTTCACCGTCGAGCAGCTCGCCGGCGACCTGCTGCCCGAGCCGACCACGGCGCAGCTCGTCGCGACCGGCTTCAACCGCAACCACCGCATCAACGCCGAAGCCGGGGCGATCGACGAGGAATACCGCATCGAATACGTCGTCGACCGGGTCGACACCACCGCGACCGTCTGGATGGGTCTCACGGCGGGCTGCGCGCGCTGCCACGACCACAAGTTCGACCCGCTGACCCAGCGCGAGTTCTTCCAGCTCGCCGCCTTCTTCAACAACATCGACGAAAAGGGCAACGACGGCGTCGCGCCGACCGCCGCGCCGGACCTCGAGATCGAGCTGCCCGGATTCAAAGAAGCCATCGCCGAGGCGGGCGCCGCGCTCGCGCTCGCCGAGGCGGAGCTCACCGTCGCCGATTCGCGGCTCCCGGCGGAACGCGCCGCTTGGCTCGCCGACCGCCGGGCTCTCCTCGCCGGGGAGCGCTATTGGCTCGTCGTCGAGCCGGGGCGTGTCGGGAGCGACTCGGGCGCTTCCCGATTCACCCCCCTGCCCGACCGCTCCCAACTGCTGGGCGGCGGCATCCCGCTGAACGACACCCATCGACTTTCCTTCAAAGTGTCGGCACCCGCGACGGTCGGCGCGGTCCGGCTCGAGGCGCTCGAGCTGCCGGGCCCGGTCCAAGGCGGGCTCTCCCCCAGCTTCGACGGCGACTTCCACCTTTCGGAAATCCGCCTTGCGAAAAACGGCCAAGCGGTGGCGCTGCGGTCTGCCGCGAGCGGCACCGAACGCGAGGACCGCCCTGCCGCCGCCGCGATCGACGGCGACCCGCTCACCGGCTGGTCCGCCGGGCCCGAGCACGTCGCCGCCGGGCGAGCCGAGGCGACCTTCGTCCTCGTCGAGCCCCTCGCGCTCGATCCCGCCGACGAGATCGAGGTCGCCCTCGCCTACCTCACGCGCGAGGAGCAGCATTTCATCGGCCGCTTTCGTCTCAGCCTCGCCGTCGGCGACGGGCCCGAGGACGAGATCACCCAAAGCCTCGCCGCCGCGCTCGGCAGCGGCGACGCGGCGGCTCTCTCCCGCGAATTCCGGGAAAGCGATCCCGCCCTCGCCGAACTGCGCGAGCAGCGCGACCTCGCGCGGGAGGCGGCGGAGGAGACCCGCGACTCCTTCCGCACCCGCGTCATGGTGATGCGCGAGCGCAAGGGCGAGCCCCGCCCCACGCACGTGCTGGACCGCGGTCTCTACGACCAGCCCGGGGAAGTCGTCGGGCCCGACGTGCCCGCCTTCCTCGCCCCGCGCCTGCCCGACGCTGCACCGCGCGATCGCCTCGCCCTCGCCCGCTGGCTAGTCGATCCGGCGCATCCGCTGACCGCCCGCGTCGCTGCAAACCGGCTCTGGCAGATGCTCTTCGGCACCGGCCTCGTCGCCACGGCGGAGGACTTCGGACGGCAGGGCGAGCGGCCCAGCCACCCCGAGCTGCTCGACTACCTCGCCCTCGAGCTAGTCGAGAGCGGCTGGGACCAGAAGGCGATGCTGCGGCGGCTGGTCCTCACCGAGGCCTACCGGCGCAGCGCCGCCGTCACTCCCGAAATGATCGAGATCGATCCGGCGAACCGGCTCCTCGCGAGTGGCCCCTGGCGCCGCCTGCCCGCGCCCGCGATCCGCGACCAAGCCCTCTTCGCGGGCGGCCTGCTCGTCGAGCGCATCGGCGGTCCGCCGGTGCGGCCCGAGCAGCCCGAGGGTCTCTGGGAAGCCGTCGCCGGGGTCAACAGCAACACCACCCGCTACCTCCCCGACACCGGCGAGGGCCGCTTCCGCCGCAGCCTCTACACCCTTTGGAAACGCAGCGTGCCGCCGCCCAACATGCTGCTCTTCGACGCCCCCGGGCGGGAAATGTGCGCGGTCGGCAGCCACCGCACCAACACCCCGCTCCAGGCGCTCGCCACCCTGAACGACCCGAACTTCGCCCTGCCCGCCGTCGCCTTCGCCCGGCGCATGGTCGAGACGGAGACCGACGACGACGCCCGCCTCGCGGCGATGTGGCGGGCCCTGCTCGTGGCCGACCCCGGCGACGGCGATCTCGCGATCCTGCGCGAAGCCCTGCGCGACCATCGCCGCCGCTACGCCGACGCCACCGCCCTCGCCGCCGAGCGGGTCGCGCCGCTTTCCGACAAACTCGGACAGGCCCCGCCCGAAGACCCCGCCGAGCTCGCCGCCTGGACCGAGATCGCCGAAATCCTCCTGAACCTCGACACCACCCTGACGCCCCGGTGATTTGACTCCACCACTCCACCCACCTCACCCCCACCAATGCCGTCCAATCAACGCAATCGAGATCGAGATCGGGATCGAACCATTGCGCAGACAGAAATCCCACACGTCCCGCTGCCTCCATGATCGGTCGGGCAACTCCGCCGGAATTGGCGGCGAAGGAGGAACCGGAGTCCGACACGCGATGGAACCGTCCCGTCGATCCCGATTTCGATCCCGATTTCGATCCCGATCCTCCACCACTCCACCACCATGCACGCCACCCGACGCCAGTTCCTCGACGGCAGCGCCCGCCTTGCCCTCGGCCCCATCGCCCTGGGGACGCTGCTGCGCGGCGAGTCCTCAGCCTCCGGCGCCCCTGCTTTCGCCCCCAAGGCCAAGCGCGTCATCTACCTCTGCCAGTCCGGCGCGCCTTCGCAGATCGATCTTTTCGACCCCAAGCCGGGATTGGCGAAACGCTTCGACGAGGAGCTGCCCGAGTCGATCCGGCGCGGCCAGCGGCTCACCACGATGACTTCGGGGCAGGATCGCTTCCCCATCGCGCCGTCCATCTTCCGCTTCGGCCGCCACGGGCAGAGCGGGGCGACCGTCAGCGAGCTGCTGCCCCACCTCGCCGGCGTCTCAGACGAGCTCTGCTACATCAAGTCGATGCACACCGAGGCGATCAACCACGATCCCGCGATCACCTTCCTGCAGACCGGCTTCGAGCAGGCCGGACGCCCCAGCCTCGGCTCGTGGCTGAGCTACGGCCTCGGTTCGGAAAACGAAAACCTGCCCGCCTTCGTCGTGCTCCTCTCGCGGGGGAGCGGTCGCCCCAACTGCCAGCCCCTCTACGACCGGCTCTGGGGCAGCGGCTTTCTCCCCTCGCGCCACCAGGGGGTGAAATTCCTCTCCGCCGGCGATCCCGTGCTTTTCCTCAACAACCCGCCCGGCGTCTCCGACGCAGGGCGCCGCCGCAACCTCGACGCCATCGCCGCGCTCAACCGGTCGCACCACGACGCCCACGGCGATCCCGAGACCCTCGCCCGCGTCGCGCAGTACGAGATGGCCGCGCGGATGCAAGCGTCGGTGCCCGAGACCGCCGACCTCTCCGGCGAGCCCGAATCGACCTTCGAGCTCTACGGGCCCGAGGCCCGCGTCCGCGGCAGCTACGCCTACCACTGCCTCCTCGCACGCCGCCTCGCCGAGCGCGGGGTGCGCTTCGTGCAGCTCTACCACATGGGCTGGGACCAGCACAACGCCCTGCCCAAGCAGATCCGCGGCCAGTGCCGCGACACCGACCAGCCCTCGGCGGCGCTCGTCACGGACCTCAAGCAACGCGGCCTGCTCGACGACACCCTCGTGGTCTGGGGCGGCGAGTTCGGCCGCACCGTCTACAGCCAGGGCGAGCTCACCGCCGACAACTACGGGCGCGACCACCACCCCCGCTGCTTCACCATCTGGCTCGCCGGCGCGGGGATCAAGGCCGGACACACCCACGGGGCGACCGACGATTTCTCCTACAACATCACGGAGGATCCCGTGCATATCCACGACCTGAACGCGACGCTGCTGCATCTGCTCGGAATCGACCACGAGCGGCTCGTCCACCGCTACCAAGGCCGCGACTTCCGGCTGACCGATGTGCATGGGGAGGTGGTGAAGGGGATTTTGGGGTGAGGTGGCGGTGCGGGCGATCCCGGTCTCCGTGCGGTCGAGGACCGGCTCCACGTCCGCGATCTCCACGCGACGATCCTGCATCTGCTCGGCCACGACCACAGCCGGGTCAGATGGTGGAGGGGTGGAGGGTTGGAGTCGCCAGGATCGGGATCGAAATCGGGATCGACGGGACGGTTCCATCGCGTGTCGGACTCCGGTT
>SLGN01000464.1 GCA_007123695.1 Verrucomicrobiales bacterium | reverse complement strand
TTGTCGGGAGGACCGCCGGGAGCCGGTCCGGAAAATCTCATGCTGGGCGTAGCGAGCGATTCGGCGTGCGCTTGGAACAGCGCCGCGTCCCGTTCCTCCGCCGCAGGCTCGGCGTCGCCGCCCGCGAAATCTCCGCCCAGAGACCTTATCCACTCGCGGCCCTTGCCCAGCTCCGTGCGGACGGAGAGCAGCGGCTCGACCAAGGCGAGACGCATCGAAAATTCCGGTCTTGCGTCCCAGAGGCTTTGGTAGAGGGCTTCCGCCGCCTCCAGTCCATCGTGCAAGAGGGCCAGTTCGCCCAGCCCGAGGGCTGCCTCGCGGAAGACGAAGGTCTCGGCAGTCGCCCGGGCAAGAGCGTCGAGCCCCTCCTTCGCCCGCTCGGTTTCGCCCACGAAGGCAAGCAAGCGATCACGGTGGTAGCGACCCCAGTCGTCCGCTGCCGCCGCCTCCCCGTAGCGTGCCGCCGCCTCCGCGAACTGGCCCCTGCGCTCGTGAAGCATTCCGCGTAGAATCCGGTGGCGCGCGCTGTCCTCCATCCGCTCGTCAAGATGCTCCTCGAGACTGACCCATTCCGAGGCATCGGTCCACCGGGCGAGATACTCGTTGAACGGGGAGTCGAAGATCGGCCAGCGCAGCAAGTGTTCCTCGAGGAGAACGGCCCCGTCGCGGGCGGGGGGATCTGCGGCGGTCGCGGCGGGTCGGGCGAGGAGCACGACGGCGGCCAGCAAGAACGGGATCGAGGAGCGGGCTCTGCAGATCGGCGGGTGTCTTCTTCTCATGGCGCTGCGAGGCAGTTGGAACGCGTCGGGCCCTCTTCTACCAAAAGGGCATCGGCAAGGAAAGGCCAAAGAAGCCCGGACAGAACCGGATCGGATCGAGCGCCGACCAAGCACGTGGTCGTCGATGCGCGTCGGGCGCGGAACCAAGCCGCACCCGCGAACGAGCGACGTCGCCGAACCCGTCCCCTCACTCTCACCCCTCGCCGGAATTCGGCACCTCGGCGAGGACGGATCCGATGTAGGGGAAGAGCTGCTTCTTGCGGCTGACGACGCCTTTGAGCACGAAAAGATGCGGATCCTGCTTCGGATAGCCGATCTTTTCCCGGATCGCGGCGGGAGCTTCGATCAGGAGGAGGCTGTCGTTGAGGGTGATGTCGGTCACCATCAGGCAGGCGAGGTCGAGCCGATGCTCGTGGATGAGCCTGCGGAGCTCTTCCTGCAAGGCGTCGCGAGCGGGCCAGAAGTAGTCGAAGCCGATCTCCTCGACCTGCGAAATGCTGACGCGGTAGTCGCTTTCCTCGAACTCCTTGCGGTCCGAGCCGACGGCCTCACCGAAATTCCCCCCGCGCAGCATCGAGCCGGCGGAGAAGAATTCCTCCTTGAAGCGGTCGACGTCGATCCCGGCGATGGCGCTGGCCCACTCCAGCACGGCGCGGTCCTCGTCGGTCGTCGTCGGCGAGGTGAGGTTGAGCGTGTCGGAGATGATGCCCGCGCAGATGCAGGCGGCGATCCCTTCGGATGGCTCCATCTGGTGGGCGCGGAAGGAGCTGCCGACGATCGTGCAGGTGGAGCCGACCGTCTTGTTGATGAACTGGATCGGCTCTTTGGTCACGAGGTTGCCGCTGAGACGGTGGTGGTCGAGGACCTCGACGATCCGCGCCTCGTCGGCGCCGGTCACGGCCTGGGAAAACTCGTTGTGGTCGACCAGGATGAGCCGGGGCCGCTCCGGATTGACGAGGTCGGCGCGGGAGAAGACCCCCACGAGGCGCTTCGTGTCGTCGGCGCAGACCGGAAAGAGCACCTGGTGGCGGTCGGACTTGAGGCGCTCCTTGATGGTCTGCAGCTTGGTGTCGGGGGAAAAGGAGACGAATTCGCGCGAGACCGCGCCCTGGACGGACCTCGCTCCGCGGATGAGCTGGGTGCACGATGCGGTGTCGCGCTCGGTCACGAGGATGGTCGTGCCGTTGAGCTTGGCGGCATGGACGATGGCCTCGCTGGGCCGGTAGCCGCTGGTGATGACGAGGCAGCGCACGCCCGCCTCGACCGCGTGGAGCTGCACCCCGACCCGGTCGCCGGTGATGATGAGGAGCTCGTCCTTCGGGAGCCGCCCGATGCGGTCCTGCATCACCGGTTCGGAGGAACCCGCCACCATCATCAGGAATTCCTGCTCGCCGGAGGCGTCGGAGCCGGGGTTGACGACGTCGGCCTCGAGAATGCTCGCGATCTTTTCCCACGAGGCGGTCACCTGGCGTGCGAGGTCGCCCTGGTCGCTCGCCGGAATGAGCAGGGAGAGCAAGTCCTGCAGGGAAAGAAGCCCCGCGAGGTTGCCCGCCTCGTCGACGACGGGCAGGCTCCGGTAGCCGCGCGAGGTCATCTTGCGGTAGGCCTCGATCACGGAATCGCTCGCCTTCGCCGTGGCCACCTCGCGGCGGCAGATGTCGGCGGCGCGCAGATGCACGTCGCTGACGAGCGGAGGCCTCGGGATGCCCGCCTTCGCCAAGACCCACTCGGTGCGGGCGTTGGGCGGGCCGCAGCAGGCGGCGACGGCATCGGGCAGCCGGGTGCGGCGGAGAAAATCGGCGTAGGCCAACGCCGAGCAGATCGCATCGGTGTCGGGATTCTTGTGTCCCATCACCCAAGTGGGGCGGGACGGCTTGGCGGGCTTGCGGTTCGCGTCGTTCACCTTCCGAATTTCCGCCATCCCGGCGCGCTTTCGACCGAAAAGTTTCCCCCTTGCCGGGATCGGCACGACGCGCGCACGCTACGGCACCCCGGCGGACAGGGCCGAAACATACCAAAAGCCCGCTTTGCGCTACAAGACGCGAGCCGCTCTTTCCGATACCTTTCCCGAGAATCCCCCGCCCACCATGTTCGACTTCCTCGCCGAAACCTCCGGGCCCCTCTGCGGGCCGAAGCGCACCCGCCGCGAGTTCCTCACCGTCGGGGCGCTCGCCCCCATCGGGCTCTCCCTGCCGCAGTTCCTCGCCGCGAAGCAGGGCGGCGCGGTCAAGGGCGACGACTCCAAGTCCTGCATCCTCATCTTCAACCTCGGCGGTCCCAGCCACGTCGATCTCTGGGACATGAAGCCCGACGCCCCCAGCGAGATCCGCGGCCCCTTCAGCCCCATCCGGACGAAGTCGGACGGCTTCGAGGTTTCCGAGATCCTGCCCCTCCACGCCCAGGTCGCCGACAAGTTCTCGCTCGTCCGCTCCTGCCACCACGACGGCGCCGCCGTCCACGACGCCGGTTGGCAGATCATGCAGACGGGGCGCCGCTTCACCGGCGGCATCGAGACGCCCCACGCCGGGGCCGTGGCCAACTACCTGATGCACGCGCGCAACGATCTGCCGCCCTTCGTCGTGCTGCCCGAGCTGATGGGCCGCGGCGGCGGCAACCTGCCCAACGGCCAGGCCGGCGGCTTCCTCGGAAAGGCCTACGACCCCTTCGCCCTGATGGCCGATCCCTCGCAGCCCGACTTCCGCGTGCCCGACCTGCTGCCCCCCGACCAGCTCGGGGCGGCCCGCCTCGACCGCCGCCGCCGCATGCGCGAGATCGTCGACCAGACCGTCAAGTCCTTCGAGGCGAGCGAGGACGCCCGCCTCCTCGACGACAACTTCCACTCCGCCTTCCGCCTCATGACGAGCGAGTCGGCCCGCGCCGCCTTCGACCTCTCCAAGGAGCCGGCCTCCGTTCGCGAGCGCTACGGGATGAACCGGGTCGGCCAGTGCTTCCTTCTCGCCCGCCGCCTCGTCGAGAACGGAGTGCGCTTCGTCACCGTCAACACCTTCCTCACCGTCTTCAACGAGCTCTCCTGGGACATCCACGGGTCGAAGCCCTTCATCACCGTCACCCAGATGAAGGACGAGGTCGCCCCCATGTACGACCAGGCCTACTCCGCCCTGCTCGAGGACCTCCACCAGCGCGGCATGCTCGACGACGTCCTCGTCGCGGGGCTCAGCGAATTCGGCCGCACCCCGAAGGTCAACCCGGCGGGCGGGCGCGACCACTGGCCGCAGTGCTTCACCTGCTCCTTCGCCGGAGGCGGGGTCAAGGGCGGGCGCGTCGTGGGCAAGAGCGACCCCATCGGCGGCTTCCCCGCCGAGCGCCCCGTCTCGCCCGGCGACATCGTCGCGACGATGTTCCACGCCCTCGGCTTCGACCTCGAGACCCACCTCCCCGGCCCCGCCGGCCGCCCCTTCCCCCTCGTCGATTTCGGGAGGGAGCCGGTGAAGGAATTGTTTGCATGATGGAGTCGGCGCGACAGCAAAACGTAGCATGGGCATCCTGCCCATGCCCCGTGGCGAGACGAACGAAGGCCACACACGGCACTTTTGCATCGCCGCGACAAGATTGGCGCGAGCCTGTCGGCGGACGGACCTCCGCAGGACTCCCGCGTCCCCACACGATGCATGGGCAGGATGCCCATGCTACTCATCCATCTCTTGCGCTTTGTTAGGATGAAACGCCTCATCTTCCCTATCCTTCTACTTTCCGTCGCACCGCTCTCCGCCACCGAGCTCCGCATCCTCCCCGAGACCATCCGCCTCGACGGGCCCGAGTCGCTCCAGCGCGTCCTCGTCGTCCGGGCCGAAGGCGACGGCTTCCTCGGCGAGGAATCTTCGGCCACCCTCGCGATCGACCCGCCCGGAGTCGCCGAGATCGTCGACGGCGTCGTCCACGCCAAGGGCAACGGCAAGGCCGTCCTCGCCGCCAGCGCCGGCGGCGCCGTCGCGACCCGCGAGATCGAGGTCGCGAACTTCGACCGCCCCTTCGCCTGGACTTTCAACGGCCACGTCATGCCCGTGCTGACCCGGCAGGGCTGCAACATGGGGGCCTGCCACGGCGCCATCGCCGGCAAGGGCGGCTTCCGCCTCAGCCTGCGGGGCTACGACCCGCCCGCCGACTTCTACACCATCACCCGCGAGGCCCGGGGCCGCCGCGTCGAGCCGCTCGAGCCCGCCGCGAGCCTGCTCCTGACCAAGCCGACCATGGCCACGCCGCACAAGGGCGGCAAGCGCCTCGACCCGCGCACCCGCGACTACCGCATCCTCGCCGAATGGATCGCCCAGGGCAGCCCCGGTCCCGCGCCCGAGGATGCCGCCGTCGTTCGCATCAGCGTCGATCCGCCCCTCTCCGTCCTCGCAAAGGGCGCGCGGCAGCGGCTCCTCGTCACCGCCCACTACGACGACGGCAGCAGCCTCGACGTCACCGGCTGGGCCAAGTTCGCCTCGGCCGACGAGGCCGTCGCCACCGTCGACGACTCCGGCGCCGCCGAGGTCGTCGGCTACGGCGAGGGAGCCCTGACCGCTCTCTTCGCCAGCAGGGTCGCGATCGCCCGGGTCCGCTCGCCCTTTCCCAACACCGTCCCCGCCGAAGCTTTCACCGCCGCCCCCCGGGCCAACTTCGTCGACGAGCTAGTCCTCGCCCAGCTCCGCCAGCTCAACCTGCCGCCCTCGGGCCGCTGCAGCGACGAGGAGTTCGTGCGCCGCGCCTTCCTCGACACCATCGGCCTGCTCCCGACCGTCGCCGAGACCCGCGCCTTTCTCGCCGACCCCGCCCCCGACAAGCGCGCCCGGCTCGTCGACGCCCTGCTCCAGCGCGAGGAGTTCGTCGATTACTGGACCTACCGCTGGGCCGATGTCTTCCTCGTCAACGGCGCCCTCCTGCGCCCCGACGCGGTCAAGGCCTACCACACTTGGATCCGCGAAAACGTCGCCGTCAACCGCCCCTGGGACGAGATGGTGCGCGAGGTCCTCACCGCCAAGGGAATCAGCACCGAGAACGGCGCGACCAACTTCTACGCCGTCCACCAGGATCCCGAGACCCTCGCCGAGAACACCGCCCAGGCCTTCCTCTCCCTCTCCATCAACTGCGCCAAGTGCCACGACCACCCCCTTGAGAAGTGGACCAACGACCAGTACTACGCCTTCGCCAACCTCTTCTCCCGCGTCCGCGCCAAAGGCTGGGGCGGCGACACCCGCAGCGGCGACGGCGTGCGCACCCTCTACGTCGAGCCGCGCGGCGACCTCGTCCAGCCCCGCACCGGGCGGCCCCAGATCCCCGCCCCCCTCGACGGCGAGCCGCTCGACCCCGACTCGCCCGAAGACCGCCGCGAGGCCCTCGCCGACTGGCTCGTCGATCCCGGGAATCCCCATTTCGCGCGCTCCACCGCCAACCGCGTCTGGGCCGCCTACTTCGGACGCGGTCTCGTCGAGCCCGTCGACGACCTGCGCTCCTCCAACCCCGCGAGCAACGAGCCCCTCCTCGACGCCCTCACCGCCCATCTCGTCGAAAGCCGCTTCGACCTCAAGGTCCTCATGCGCACCCTTCTCCTCAGCGAGACCTACCAGCGCAGCGCCGAGGTGCTCTCGGAGAACCGCGACGATCCCAAATACCTCTCGCGCCACTACCCGCGCCGCCTCATGGCCGAGGTCCTCCACGACGCCATCGCCTCCGTCACCGGCGTGCCCGGCGTCTTCGACAAGGTCGCCCTCAACGACGGCAGCAGCGAAAAGACTGACTTCTACCCCGAGGGCACCCGAGCCCTCCAGCTCTACGACTCCGCCGTGCAGTCCTACTTCCTCAAGACCTTCGGGCGAAACGACCGCGCCATCGTCTGCGAATGCGAGCGCTCCAACCAGCCCAGCATGGTCCAGGCCCTCCACCTCGCCAACGGCAGCGCCCTCAACGAGCGCCTCGCCTCGGAGAAAAGCGTCGTCGAGCGGCTCCTCGCCGAAGAGGCCGACGACGCCCGCGTCGTCGACGAGGCCTGCCTCGCCACCCTCTCCCGCCCCCCGACCGAGCGCGAGCGCGCCGAGCTCCTCGCCCTCCTCGCCGAAGCCGGAAACGACAGCCGCCGCGAAGCCGTCGAAGACCTCTTCTGGGCCCTCATGACCACGCGCGAGTTCTTGTTCCAGCGGTGAGTGAACCCTGTTGAACGAACGACCTGACCCTGTTTGCTGAACGCATTGACCTGCTGAACCCATTCCCCAAGCCTTTCCCCATGACGGCCCGTTCCAATAAGCTAAAGACGGCGGACGCCCCCACCCGC